>CAMZDH010000118.1 GCA_947305345.1 uncultured Lachnospiraceae bacterium
GAGACGGCAGCCCTTGCCGTGACACTGGAAACAGCTCACGTCCACCTCGACCGAAGGCTCGGTGAAGGGGAAATAAGACGGACGGAGCCTGGTCGTGGTGCCTTCGCCGAAAACATTTTCCACGAGCCGGTTCAGCATGCCCTGAAGATCTCCGAGCGTGATGCCTTTGTCCACGACCAGTCCTTCCATCTGGGAGAACATCGGGGAATGCGTCGCATCGTCGTCCGAACGGAAGACCTTGCCGGGGGAAATGATCTTGATCGGCGGCTTTTTCGCCTCCATCACGTGGATCTGGCCCGCGGACGTCTGCGTCCTGAGGAGAAATTCATTGGTCAGATAAAACGTGTCCTGCATGTCCCGCGCCGGATGATCCTTCGGGGTGTTCAGGGCCGTGAAGTTATAGTAATCGTTTTCGATCTCGGTGCCTTCGTAGATCTCAAAGCCCATCGAGGCGAAAACGTCGATGATCTCGTTCGTGATCAGCGTGACCGGATGGAGATTGCCGGGCGCGCCCGTCTTCGCGGGCATCGTCACGTCGATCTTTTCCGCGCGGTAGCGCGCTTCCATTTCGCGCTTCTTCAGCTCGACGTTCAACGCGTCCAGCCGCTCTTCCGTCCAGCGCTTCAGGTCGTTCACGCGCTTTCCGTATTCCGCGCGCTGATCGCCGGGGATCTTGCCCATTTCCCGCATCAGCGACCCGATGTCGCCGGTCTTTCCGTCCATGATCGCCTTTTTCAGCTCATAGACCGCGGTGGAATTCCGGATCTCCGTCAGTTTTTCCTGCACGGTCCTCTTGACGGCTTCCAGTTTCTCGATGAGTTCCAGATTCTCTGCCATAATGCCGCTCCTTTGTCCCATACGGACCCGTTTTGACTAACATAAGATTATAGCAAAAACGCAGGACGCGCGCAAGGGGTGCGCGGGCCTCTTTTCAGGCGTCCGGCACGCGTTTTCATGGGTTTTAAGACGCGGCAACGCATTTACAAACCGAAAGGAGTCGATTATAATAGAGGCGGACCGCTTGCGGTTACCTCAGGAAGGAGGCACATCATGGATTACAAGGCATTGCAGAACGGCAGCGACATCCGGGGCGTCGCGCTCCCCGGGATCGAGGGGCAGGACGTCAACCTGACCGAAGAAGTCTGTAAGAACATTGGGCGCGGCTTCGCGCTCTGGCTGAAGGAAAAGACCGGAAAGGCGAGCTTAAAGGTCGCGATCGGCCGGGACTCCCGGCTTTCGGGTGAAATGCTGCTTTCCTGGGCGGCGGAAGCGCTCACGAAGGAAGGGATCGACGTCACGGACACCGGCATTTCCAGTACGCCGGCGATGTTCATGACGACCGTGACCGGGGATTCTCCCTTTGACGGCGCGGTCATGGTGACCGCGAGTCATCTCCCGTTCAACCGGAACGGCTATAAATTCTTCACGGCTGCGGGCGGCGCGGAAAAAGAGGACATCAAGGCGATCCTTGCCTACGCGGAAGGAACGGATTCTCTGAACGCGGCAAAACCCGGGACCGTCACGAAGGCGCCCTTCATGGACACGTACGCAGCGCTTCTCCGTGAGAAGATCAAGGCTTCGACCGGCATGGAGCGGCCGCTGCAGGGCTTAAAGATCGTCGTCGACGCAGGAAACGGCGCAGGCGGCTTCTTCGCGGACAAGGTCTTAGCGCCTCTTGGCGCCGATACCGCCGGATCACAGTTCTTAGAGCCCGACGGACGCTTCCCGAACCACATCCCGAACCCGGAGGACGAGTCCGCGATGGAAAGCATCATGGCTGCGGTGAAAACGCATCACGCGGACCTCGGCATCATCTTCGACACCGACGTCGACCGCGCGGGCGCGGTGCTTTCGGACGGCACGGAACTCAACCGGAACCGCTTGATCGCAATGATCTCCGCGATCCTTTTAAAGACGCATCCCGGCACGACGGTCGTCACGGATTCGATCACGTCGACGGGTCTTGACGCATTCATAAAAGACAAGGGCGGCGTCCACCGGCGCTTCAAGCGCGGCTACCGGAACGTCATCAACGAATCCATCCGCCTGAACAGGGAAGGCGTCGATTCCCAGCTCGCGATGGAAACGAGCGGTCACGGCGCGTTGAAGGAAAACTACTTCCTCGACGACGGCGCGTACCTGATGGTGAAGCTCCTCATTGAACTTGCGAACGGAAAGAAGCAGGGCTACACGCTGGAAAGCCTGATCGCGGACTTAAAGGAGCCCGCCGAGGCAAAGGAGTTCCGCTTCTCGGTCGACGAGCCCGATTTCAAGCCCTACGGGACCGCGCTGCTTGAAGATCTCAAGGCTTACGCAGAGGCCCGGGACGGTTGGGAGGTGCTCCCTGAAAACTACGAAGGCGTCCGCGTGAATTCGGGCGACGGCTGGTTCCTGCTCCGGCTCTCGCTCCACGACCCGATCCTGCCGTTAAACATCGAAGGCGACTCCGAAGACTCGGTCAAACGGATCGCGAAGGAACTCGCGCCGTTCCTTGCAAAATACAAGATCGGATGTGAGAAATTCACCGATTTCATTGCATAAAATGAATCGCGTAAAAAGCGCCGGCTCCGGATAATTCGGGGCCGGCGTTTTCGTTTGTCCATGCGGGTCGTTTTACCGCTTACAGTTTCAGTTTCCGGATATGATCCGGCCCCGTCTCCCGGGAGATCCCGTCGTCCTCGTAGAACTCGTAGAAAACCGGCGTTTCACCGTATTTTAAGACCCGCTCAAATCCGGGCTTCAGGTCGCGAACGGACCGGACGCCCTCCGTCCCGGCAAGCGGCAGTGCCTTTCCCTTCGGAACGAACACCAGCACCTCATTCAACGCGGCTTCGACAAAGTATTCGCCCTTCGGAAGGACTTCCGTATCGTAATCCGCCGCGCTCCGCATCCGGAACAGCCGCATCGGCTCCGGCACGTAGACGTAACGTCCGGCCGCGTTCTGCTCGTAAACCGGTGCGATCATGACGCATTCTCCGATGAAGGCCTGGTCTTCCACCCGCCTTGCGCGCGCGTCCTCCGGATACATGAATCCGCGCGGCCGCACGAAGAGACCGTCGGAAAACGCGGCCTTCATGAATTCGCTGTAAAGATACGGGATCAGGGCGTAGCGGAGTTTTAAGAGATTTCGAAAATCCGCTTCCATCCCGAACCGGAAGAACTCCTGCTCCCGGGTGTACCGGCTCGAATGATTCCGAAGGAGCGGGAGAAAAATGCCAAGCTCGAGCCACCGCATCGCAAGGTCCGGGGTCGCGTCGCCGCCGAAGCCCGCGACGTCCGCGCCGGAATACAGGAAGCCTGCCATGTTCGCGTTGACGGCGCTCTTCAAGTTCATTAGAATGTGCGAGAACCAGGAAATGTTGTCGCCGAACCAGATGCCGCTCTCCCGGTGGAGTCCGATCGAGGACGACCTGGAAAAGAGGAGCGTCCGCTCTTCCGGCACCGCGCGCTTCAGACCTTCCGCCGCCGCCTCGGTGAGTTTCTGCCCGTAGATGTTGTGCACCTTGTCGTGACGGACGCGCTTTTTGCCGATCTGATGATAGAACGCCTTGTAGTCCGCCGGGTCGTTGGA
>CAMZDH010000119.1 GCA_947305345.1 uncultured Lachnospiraceae bacterium
GATGGCATTGCGCTTAAGAGTGCGACGCCTTCGACGCCGGTCGAGATCCTCGGCTTAAACGGAGAGCCGAATGCGGGCGAGATCAGCGTCTGACACAAGAATGAAAAGGACGCGCGATCTTACTCGGACACGTTCATCGCCGAGGAAAAGAAGAAGATGCTCGCGGAGACGAAGCACAAGCTGACGATGGACACGCTGTTCGATCAGATCCAGGCCGGCAACGTCAAGGAACTGCCGATCGTCCTCAAGGCGGACGTCCAGGGCTCGGTCGAAGCGCTGAAGTCCTCGCTCGAAAAACTGTCGAACGAAGAGGTGCAGGTCAAGGTCATTCACGGCGCGGTCGGCGCGATCAACGAATCCGACGTGTCGCTCGCTTCCGCGTCGAACGCAATCATCATCGGCTTCAACACGAAGCCCGACGTGACCGCGAAGCAGCTCGCGGAATCCGAATCTGTCGACATCAAGCTTTATAAGGTCATTTATCAGGCAATCGAAGCGGTCGAAGCGGCCATGAAGGGCATGCTCGCGCCGGTCTACGAAGAAAAGATCCTGGGCCATGCGGAGATCCGCGTGATCTTCAAGGCCTCCGGCATCGGCAACATCGCGGGCTCCTACGTGCTGGACGGCACGCTGGAACGCGGCATGAAGGCACGCATTACAAGGAACGGCGAAGAGATCTTCGACGGCAGCCTCGCCTCGATCAAGCGTTTCAAGGACGACGTCAAGGAAGTCAAGGAAGGCTTCGAATGCGGTCTTGTCTTTGAGAAGTTCAACGACATCCAGGAAGGCGACCTCGTCGAGGGCTACAAGATGGTCCAGGTGGAAAGGGCGTAACATGAGAAAAGGGAGCGTAAAGAACAACCGCATCAACGCGGAGGTTCAAAAGGAGATCTCCAGCATTCTGCAGAACGAACTGAAGGATCCCCGCGTCCATCCGATGACTTCGGTCGTCGACTGCGACGTGACGCCGGATCTCAAATACTGCAAGGTCTTCGCCTCGGTCATGGGGAACGAGGAGGTCCGGAAGCGGACGATGGAGGGCCTAAACGCCTCAGCGCCGTTTTTCCGCCGCCGGCTGGCTCAGACCGTCAACCTACGGAACACGCCGGAGATCCGGTTTATTCTGGACGATGGGATCGAATACGGCATGAACCTCTCGAAGCTCATTGAAGAGGTGAAGCGCGCCGACGACGAGATCATCGCGTCCCGCGGGGAATCTTTGGACGATGCCGGCGAACAGAATAAGCCGGAGCAGGATCCGGATGACGCGGAAGGATCAAATGGAACAGATGAAACGGCTTGACAACCGGATTCCTTCCGGCACGAAGACAGTCGCTGTCATGGGCCATGCGCGCCCGGACGGCGACTGTTTGGGCTCTGTCACGGGGGTTTATCATTATCTGACAGATAATCACCCGGAGCTGCAGGTAACCGTTTTCGTGAAGGACGTCGAGCCGTACATCGCGTTTCTTTTGTCCGGCGTTCCATACGAGGAAACGGACGGAGCGGGAAAACCCTTTGACCTCGCGATCAGTGTGGACGCGTCGGATTCCGGCAGGATCGGCGCGGGATCCGCAGCATTTCAATCAGCAAAATACCGGCTAGTCGTCGACCATCATGAAACGAATCCGCATTTCGGCGACGACAACGTCGTCTTGCCGGACGCCTCAAGCACTGCGGAGGTTTTGACCGGGCTCATGGATCCGGAACGGCTGAAGCACTGTACACCGGGATCATCCACGACAGCGGCGTCTTCCGTTTCAGCTGCACGTCCGCCGAGACGCTCCGCGCTGCCGCGCTCCTCATGGAAAAGGGCGTCGACTGCACGGGGATCATCGAAAAATCGGTGTCCGACCAGGATTATCAGGAGCTCCGGATCGCCGCGCAATGCATTTTAGACAGCGTTTTCTACCCGGAAGAAGGGTTTCTGTACGCGGTCTGCCCGACCGCGATGCAGGAACGCTTCGGCGTCACGAGCCACCAGCTCGGACACGTCGTCGTCGAACTCGATCAAACGGCGGGCGCCGACGTGACGCTGTTCCTCTATCAGTTTGAGGACGGCTCCTGGAAGGGGTCGCTTCGCGCGAAATGCGACTTGAACGTCGCGAAGATCGCTTCCAGATTCGGTGGCGGAGGGCACGTCAGGGCGGCCGGTTTTTCGTATCAGGGAAAGCCGGAAAAGGCCGTCGAAAAAGTGCGGGAAGCCTTGAAAGCACAAAGGAGCGTACAGTGAACGGCGTGCTCCTCATCGATAAGCCCCGGGGCTTCACGTCGTTTGACGTCGTGGCAAAACTCCGGAGCCTTTTGAAGGAAAAGAAGATCGGTCACGCGGGGACTTTGGACCCGGAAGTGACGGGCGTATTGCCGGTCTTCATCGGCAGCGCGACAAAGGCGATACCGCTCCTGCCGGATCAGGATAAGATCTACCGTGCGGAAGTGCTGCTTGGCGTCACGACGGACACGGAGGACCTGACCGGAAAGATCCTGTCGGAGCAACCGGTACGGGTCACGGAGCAGGAGGTTGCGGACGCGCTGAACGCCTTTGCCGGCGATTATCTTCAGGTGCCGCCGATGTATTCCGCGAAGAAGGTCGGCGGAAAGGCGCTCTACAAGCTCGCCCGCGCGGGGCAGACCGTCGAACGGCAGCCGGTGCCGGTGAAGATCCATGAGATCGGTTTGATGGAAACGCTGCTCCCGGAGGTGCATTTCACGGTCCGGTGCTCGAAGGGTACCTACATCCGGACGCTCGCGGCGGACTTGGGGACGAAGCTTGGCACGGGAGCGGCTCTGAAACGCTTAAAAAGGCTTGCTCACGGGACTTTTACGCTGGAGGACGCTTATTCCCTCACGGAAATCGAAACGGCCGTAAAACAGGGAAATATCGCGTCGTACGTGCGCCCGGTGGAATCACTGTTTGAAAGCGAACCGGCGCTGACGCTGAAAGCGCCTGCCGACCGGTTTTTACGGAACGGAAACGCGCTGATCCCTGGGAATTTTGAGGCTTTTTCAGAACCTGAAGACGGAACGCGCTTCCGGATCCGGTTTTCGGACGGGCGCTTCGGCGCGCTCTACAGGTATTCAAAAGAAAGCGGGACGTTATTGTGCGTCAAAATGTTTTTGGAGTGACAAAAGAACGGCAATGAAGATCATTACAGATTACAGAACCTATCGGTCGGAAGTTCCGTCCGCCGTCGCGGTCGGGAAGTTTGACGCGCTGCACCTGGGACACCGCGTGCTTCTGAATGCGATCGTCCGCGAGCGGAAAAACGGACTCAGCCCGGTCGTCGTGACGATTGAACCGGATGAGCAGAATGCGGTCCTTTTAACGGACGAGGAAAAAGAAGCGGCGCTCAGCATGGCGGGGCTCGACACGTGGGTGCGCCTGCCGTTTTCGGAGGTCCGGGATCTTTCCGCGGAGGCCTTTGTCGAGACGATTCTGAAAGACCGGCTTAAGACGGCACTTGTCGTGGCGGGGGATGATTTTCATTTCGGCCGTGACCGGCAGGGCAATCCGGCATTCCTTCAGGAATACGGCGAAAAGGACGGCTTTCAGGTCCGCATTGTCCCGCG
>CAMZDH010000120.1 GCA_947305345.1 uncultured Lachnospiraceae bacterium
GTCCGTTCCAAGACGGACAAAGGCCGCGGCGACCGTACTTACGGCCCGCTGAAGGCCGTTCCGCTTTCCGACGTCAGCATGGAAGCGCACGAGCGGATGCCGTCCGGCATTCAGGAACTGGACCGCGTGCTCGGGGGCGGCATCGTCCCGGGCTCGTTCGTCCTCATCGGCGGTGATCCAGGCATCGGCAAGTCGACGATCCTTCTGCAGGTTTCAGCCCATCTCACCGCGGCCGGCCGGCGGGTGCTTTATATTTCGGGCGAGGAAAGCCTCGAGCAGATCAAAATGCGGGCGAACCGTCTCGGAAAGGAAGCCGGTGACGTTCGAACCGCGTCTGAGACGGATCTCGATCGGATCGAGAAGCTCATTGAAGAGGAAAAGCCCGAACTCGTCGTAATCGACTCGATCCAGACGATGTTCCGGGAGGACGTCGACGCTGCGCCGGGAAGCATTTCCCAGGTCCGGGAATCTGCGAACGCGCTCTTGCAGATCGCGAAACAGAACGGCATCTGTGTTTTCATCATCGGGCACGTCACGAAGGAAGGAACCGTCGCCGGGCCGAGGATGCTCGAGCATATGGTCGACACGGTCCTGTATTTTGAAGGCGACCGGTCGGAATCCTACCGCGTGATCCGCGCGGTGAAGAACCGCTTCGGCGCGACGAACGAGGTCGGCGTTTTTGAAATGACGGGAAAAGGGCTGAAGGAAGTGCCGAACCCGTCGGAATACCTGCTTTCCGGACGTCCGGAGGATGCTTCCGGCTCGGCGGTGACCTGCGTCATGGAGGGCACGCGGCCGATCCTTCTGGAGATCCAGGCGCTTGTGACCCGGACGAGCTTCGGTCTGCCGAGAAGAACGGGCGTCGGCATCGACGTGAACCGCTTAAACCTCCTGCTTGCGGTCATGAGCAAGCGCGCGTCCCTGTCCCTCGCGGAATACGACGTCTATCTCAACCTGACCGGCGGCATGAAGGTCACGGAGCCCGCCATGGATCTTTCGATCATCATGGCGATCGCGTCGGGTTATTACGATCTGCCGATCGACAAAGAGACGATCGCGTTCGGGGAAGTCGGCCTCACCGGAGAACTCCGGGGTGTCAGCCAGTGCTTCTACCGCGTGAAGGAAGCGTACAAGCTCGGCTACTGCAGGATCATCATCCCTTACGCCAACGCGCGCTCGATCGAGAAGGAATACCGGTCGGTATGCATGCCGGTGCATTCGATCCGGGAAGCCATCCGGCTGCTGCAGCTGCCGAAGGAAGAACAGAAGACAAAATGAAAAGCGGTCCCTGTATCAGAGACCGCTTCTTTTTGCGTAGCCCGTACGAGAATCGAACTCATGTTTCCGCCTTGAGAGGGCGGCGTCTTAGCCGCTTGACCAACGAGCCACAAAAAGGACATTTGCGATATTAACATGAAAGTGATTCTCTGTCAAGCGAAAATGTGAATTTCTCTGTTTCTAACGGCGAAACCGCGAAAACCGGACGGATTTTTGGACGCATTATACATTGACAGCCGCAGCGAGTTTTTGTAAAATGTAAAAAAGGTCGGAAGACCCGGTCATTCGCATCAAAAAACACCGCATCCGGCGGAAAGGAAGGTATATTATGTCTATTGAGAACATCTTCGGACCCGAAGACAATGTTTTTGTTCAGACGCATCCTCTGATCCAGCACAAGATCTCCATGATCCGGGACAAGAACACCGGTACGAACGAATTCCGGAAGATGATCGAAGAGATCGCGGCTCTGATGGGATTTGAAGCGCTGCGTGACCTTCCGCTCGAAGACCGCGAGGTGACGACGCCGATCGAGACCTGCATGACGCCTTTCATCGCCGGAAAGAAGCTCGCGATCGTTCCGATCTTACGCGCGGGCCTCGGCATGGTGAACGGCATCCTGACGCTGGTGCCCACCGCGAAGGTCGGCCACATCGGCATGTACCGCGACGAGAAGACGCACGAGCCGCACGAGTATTACTGCAAGCTTCCGAGCCCGATCGAACTTCGGACGATCATCGTCCTGGATCCGATGCTCGCGACCGGCGGTTCCGCCACGGACGCGGTCACGCTCATTAAAGAGCGCGGCGGCAGACGCATTAAATTCCTCTGCATCATCGCGGCTCCGGAAGGCATTAAGCGGCTGCATGAGGCGCATCCGGACGTCGAGATCTACGTCGGACACGTCGACCGCGAACTCAACGAAAACGCATACATCTGCCCGGGCCTCGGAGACGCCGGCGACCGGATCTTCGGCACGAAATAAGACTTATCATTTCATTCATATTTCATTCATGCGAAAAATCAAACAAAAATAAAGGAGAGTGTATTTATGGAAAACGGTATTTTCAATATCGCCGTCATCGGAACGTCCGGCATGGGCAGACGTCATATCAAAGGCGTCCTGGCCAATCCCAATGCGCGCGTCTACGCGATCTGCGATCTGGAACAGTCGCAGCTGGATCTTGCGCAGGAGATCGTGGAGTATCCGATCCCGGTGATCACGCAGGATTATAAGACCCTGCTCGGCGACAAGAACCTGGATGCGGTCATCCTCGTGGTGCCGGATCCGGTCCACAAAGAGATGGTTTGCGCATTCCTTCGTGACGGCAAGGCTGTCCTTTGCGAGAAGCCGATGGCGCTTTCGATGGAAGACTGCGAAGAAATGATGCGCGTGGAGAAAGAGACCGGCGGCATGCTGATGATCGGCCAGGTCGCCCGCTTTACGCCTGCGTACATCATGGCAAAGGAACTCGTGGATGAGGGCCGGATCGGCGATCTCTACTTCGTCGAGAGCGAATACGCCCATTCCTACACGATCCATCCCGGCGTTCACAACTGGCGCATCACGCCGGAGCGGAACGGCTTCATCGGCGGCGGCTGCCATGCGGTCGACCTGCTGCGCTGGATCGCCGGCAACCCGACGGAAGTCATGGCGTACTCGAATCACAAGTGCCTGACCGACTGGCCGGCAGACGACTGCACCATCGGTATCTATAAGTTCCCGAACGGCGTCATCGGGAAGGTGTTCGCCTCCATCGGCTGCAGCCGTAACTACACGATGCGTACCTGCCTGTACGGCACGAAGGGCACGATCATCTGCGGCTACGGGATGCCCGAAATTACGATTTACGAAGGCGAAGGCTTCTTAGAGAACGGCGCGCTGGCATTCACGAAGCCGACCAAGATCCCGGTAGAACTCAAGAGCCACAACGTGGGCTCCGAACTCGAAGTTTTCTTAGAGGCACTGGTCGAAGGCAAGCCGGCGCCGGTCCCGTCCATCGAAGGCGCTTCCACGGTCGCCGTCTGCACGACGACGGTCCGCTCCGCGCACGAAGGAAGGCCGCTGCCGATCATCTATCCGACCGTCTGACGCAGTGACGGAAAAGACCGAAAAACACTTGAAAATTATCAAAATAAACTTTACAATTCGTTGATGTTGTGGTAGTTTTTAAGTTAGTTTTAGCTTTTTCATAAAAGAGAAAGCCCTAAAATGAAAGGAGATCATTCTTTATGGAAAACGGTATTTTCAATGTCGCCGTCATCGGAACGTCCGG
>CAMZDH010000121.1 GCA_947305345.1 uncultured Lachnospiraceae bacterium
GAAGCGCCTCCCGGATCCTCGTAAACTCGCCGCGCCCGTCGTAAAAGACGCGCCCGTTCGTCGCTTCCAATAAGTACTGCTCCGGGATCGAAAGCCAGGCGTCCGTGGAAAGCGTTCCGTCCGCGCTGCCGGCCGTCTCCTCGAAGAACTCCGACATCCTCCGGACGCCGAAGCGGTTTCCGCCGGCCGGTGAGATCGTCTGCCGCCGGAATCCGAGGAATTCCGCCGGAAGTGAAGCGTACGCCCGTTCCAGAAGGAACGCGTCCCGCCGGGAAACGATTTCTTCATCCGGAAGAAAGATCGTGAATCCCGGGCCGAAATCATGGTCCGCCGACACCTCGTCGTCGTACCCCAGGCATTCCGAACCGCTGCCCGCGACGCCAACCGCAAGAAACGGCAGCAGCACCGGAAAGCGCTCCTTTAGCATCGGTTCCCCGTATTCCCGGTAATACCGCTCCGCGAGTTCAAGTCCCTTCATGGATCTCCTCTGCCATCCGCTCCAATGCGATGCCCATGCTCTCCCGCCCGTAATCTTTGAAGATCTTCGCGCAGATCTCGGCCACGTAGGCGTAGTAGCCGTCCGCCGGGAGCGTTGGATCGTTTAATGCGTCCCAGGCGAGGTCCAGATCATTTTCGATTTCCTCGTTCGTCTCTTCCGGGACGAGGTAGGAAGCGCCCGGCGTGTCGGGCGTGCAGGGCTCGTTCTGTTCGTTCACAAGCCTCGCGTCCCGCGCCATCAAGGCGTCGCAGAGATTCAGATAGCTCATCGCCTGCTCCAGCGCGCCGCGCTCCACCCGGCCCATCCAGTCGATCGCCTTCCTGTAAAGCGCGACCGCCTCGTCGTAGCGTCCGACGTCCGCGAGCGCGAGCGCCATGTTGTTGTAAAGCCCGCCGAGGCGTCCGTCGCCCGGCTTGATCTCTTTTTCGTAGATCGTACGCGTTTTTTCGTACAGCTGCAGCGCTTCCTCCGGCCGGCAAAACGCCTTGTGCACGGTCGCCGCGTTAAGGAATGCGGTCGCCTGGGCGATGCTGCCCTCGCCGATCAGTTCGTGATGCGACAGCGCGATCGCTTTTTCGGCATGCTCGAACGCATCCTGTTCGCGGTCCGTCTTCCGGTAAAAGCCCATCAGCTCGTTTTCGACCGTAAACGCGCCCCGGACGTCGTTGCCCGCCTTCGCTTCCTCGAGCCAGTACAGAAGATGCCGCTCGGCAGCCGCATAGTCCTTCCGCCCGAAGTATTCGTCTTCCTTTTCGATCACGCGGTCCACCGGAATCGGCGTGACCGACGCGCCTTTCTGCCACATGGACAGGTCAGAGGGGCAGATCGGATCGGTATAATCGCTCTTTTCCATCTAAAAAACTCCTTTCACCCCTCAGTCCCAATACTTGATTTTCATCTTTCTATCCGGGATCGGCACATCGAGAAAGAAGTAAGCAAGGGCTGCAAACGCCACAAGGACCCAAGGTAAAACCTTGTGATATGTCGTATCCGCCACGCGGACACCCTTGACAACGCGTTTTGCATTTTTAACAATTTTTCCTGTATTGGTTTTCTTTGTCATGCCTTTTTCTCTTTCTTTTTCCGCCCCTGATAGAAGAATCTCAAAAGCAACGCGAGTCCTGCGGCGAGCACCCCCATGACGAGGAACGTCACGTACCAGAGGCCGCCCCGGTTGAATAGATAAAAGTCCTCCCAGCCGCCGTTCGCCTTGCCGATGCCGGCGACCATGATGAAATAGACCGTGCCGTAAACGAGCGTCGGAAGGAGCGCTAAGAGCGCTTCCGGCACCGTCATCTTCTGTCCGCGCTCCAGAAGCATCAGGGACAGGACGGCCGCGACCGGCACGATGCCGTGAAGATACAGGCTCGCGCCTTCGTACATCATGCCGAAACCCATCTGCGGCCCGAGAAACACGATCACCGTCCAGAACGTGATCATCACCGTATTGACGCCCGCGAACTTCAGAACGACGGCCCATTTCGGAAGCGTCGTCTTCTTTCGGAGGAGTCCGGCAAGCGACGAGATGCCGAGGAGCAGGCACCCGATCGCGCAGAATACGTTCGAATCCACGGTGTAGTACCGGAAAGCCTTGAAGCCCGCAACCTCCATGTTGCCTCTGCCTCCTGTCGTGAAAAAGCTCCCGACCGAGAACGCCGTCATGATGACGATCGCGAAGTTGATGAGGATCGAAGCGATCCGTTTGATCCGTTCCTTTTTCATTGATCTTTGCCTTTCTCAAGAAGTCCGAGCTGGCCTGCGACGTGCTTCGGGACGCGGCCGCGAAGATAAATACCCTCCGCCGTATAGCGCTCTTCGAGCACGGTGCCGTATTTCCGGACGAGCTGCAAAAGCCCCGCGTCCCCGAAAGAAAACGTCTTCTCAAACGGGACCTTGTCTCTGGAAAGCTCGGCTTCAACGGCGGAAAGAAATGCCGGAACGCCTTCGCCGGAAAGCGCCGAGACCTTTATGGTATCGAGGCTTAGACCGTCCCGCACCGGCGCTTTGAAGTCCGGGTCCGACCGCCGTTTTTCCTCGACGAGATCCCATTTATTGTACAGCGTGATCACCGGTTTTTCCCCGGCGCCGAGCTGCTTTAACGTCTCATAGACGACCGCCGTTTCCTCCTTGTACCGCGGATTCGACGCATCGACGACGTGCGCGATGAGATCCGCGTATTTCGCTTCCTCAAGCGTCGAGCGGAACGCGTCGACAAGGTGGTGCGGCAGTTTCGAAATGAAGCCGACCGTATCGGTGAACAGGACGGTCTCGCCGCCCGGCAGCACGACGGCCCTTGTCGTCGGGTCGAGCGTCGCGAACAGCTTGTCTTCCGACAGGACGCCCGCGCCGGACAAAGTGTTGAGGAGCGTCGATTTTCCCGCGTTGGTATAGCCGACGATCGCGACGACCGGCATCTCCCGGTCCTTCCGCTGCCTTCTCGTCAGTTCCCGGTGGACGACGATGTCGTCAAGCTCCCGTTTTAACGTGGTAATGCGGTTCCGGATCCGCCGCCGGTCCGTTTCGAGCTTCGATTCGCCCGGGCCGCGCGTGCCGATGCCGCCGCCGAGCCGGGACAATGCGGTGCCGCTGCCGGCGAGCCGCGTCAGCTGATAGCGGAGCTGCGCGAGCTCGACCTGGAGTTTTCCTTCCCTTGTGGAGGCTCGGAGCGCGAAAATGTCGAGGATCAGCGTCGTCCGGTCGACGACCTTGACGTCCAGCTGTTCCTCCAGGTTCTTCATCTGCGCGGGCGACAGTTCGTCGTCCGTGACGATGCCGTCCGCTTCGACGATCCCGATGAGTTCCTTGATCTCCTGGATCTTCCCCTTCCCGACGTAAGTGCCGGGATGGACCGCTTCACGGTTCTGAATGACGCGGGAAACGGTTTCGCCGCCCGCGGTGCGGACGAGTTCCGCGAGTTCGTCGAGCGACGCTTCTTCGTCCTCTCCTTCGGTCGCGACGCCGACCAGGATCAGTTTTTCTGCCGTATTATTATCCAAATTTGCTCCTTTATGCGAAAAAGCTCTTGACAAGGATCTCC
>CAMZDH010000122.1 GCA_947305345.1 uncultured Lachnospiraceae bacterium
GGCTTCTCGTCCGCGGCTTCTTCCCCGGACGCTGCCTCGTAGTCTTTTCCGAAGGCCACTGCCGCGGCCGCGCCGTTCACGGCGTCGACCACTTCCTTCACGTAAGATTCCGGCGGATCTTCTTCCGTCTCTTCTTTCGTCTTTCCGATCGCTTCACTGGAAAATGCGGCTTCGTCGGCGGGCTGTTCCGCTTCCTCGTCCGTTTCCTTTTCGATTACTGCGAAAGATTCTTTTTCTTCTATCTTGACTTGATTGATCTCCGAAAGATCGAAGCCCCAGATCGCGGCCGCCTTCTCTTCCGCCGCGCACGCATTGGTTTCTTCGGTCGTTTTGACCGCTTCGAATGCTTCGCGAACCGGTTCCGCAGCCGCTTCCGGTACAGGGTCTTTGACCGGTTCTTCGACAGAAACTTCGTCGTTTTCTTTGACCGGTTCTTCGGCAGGAGTTTCGACGTTTTCTTTGGCCGGTTCTTCGGCAGAAACTTCAGTTTTTTCCTCGACCGTTTCCGGAATGGTCTTTGCCGCTTCCAGCGCTTCGGTCAGCCGGCGGCTTTCCTCTTCCGCTGCTGCGCGCTTCTCTTCCAATGCGGCGATCGCGTCGGCAAGCTCCTGCTTCTTCGCTTCCGCGCCGGCGAGCCCTTCTTCCGCCGCTGCCTGCTTCGCCGCGGTCTCCTGAAGGAGCTCCTCGACCGCCTTCTGCTTCGCTGCCGTCTCTTCGAGCACGGCTTCTGCCGCGGAAAGCGCCGCCTTCCGTTCCTGAAGCGCTGCGTCTACTGTCTGAAGCTCCGCCTTTGCTGCCGCGACGGCTTCTCCGACGCGTTCCAGTTCTTCGCGGGAGAGATTCATCTCCGCCTGCATCGCCGCGATCGCGGACTTTGCTTCCTGCAATGCGTTTTCAGCTTCCTTGAGGGCCGCAGGGTCTGCCGCCGCAGGCTGTTTCGTGGCTTCGTTGCCTGCCTCAAGCGCGAGCTTTCCGGTCCGGACGTCGAGAATGAACGACTGCTGATCCGGGAAGAAATCCGGATCTATGGCAGGGGCCAGTGCTTCCTTGAGATTCGTCAGGGCGCCGGCGACCGTTAAGGCCGCACCGCTTAAGAGATCCCTGACATGGGCGGCGTTGGCGGCGGTGGCCGGATCCGGACTCAACAGATCATCCGTATCCATGCCGTCCGTACAATGCGACCGCATTTCCGGCTCGTATGCTTTTTCTTCAGGCTTTGCCGCTTCTTGCGGCGCTGCTTTGGCGGCAGCTGTACTTTCCGGCACAGATTCCGTCACGGTTTCAGGCGCGGTCTCAGGCTCAGTTTCAGGCTCGGGCGCTGTCTCAGCTTCAGGCGTGGTCTCTGTCTCAGTTTCAGGCGTGGTCTCTGTCTCAGTTTCAGGCTCGGGTTCTGTATCAGCTTCAGGCGTGGTCTCTGTCTCAGTTTCAGGCGCGGTTTCTGCTTCGTATGCTGCCGCGTCCGTGCCGGTCTGAGCCTGCCCGTCTTCTTCCGTCTCTCCGGCGAGTTCCGACGTCTCGTCCCGGAGCGAAGTGAGGTGCACGACCGTATTCTCCTCCTGCTCGTCGACCACGGGTTCGTCCTCCGGGATCGGCTCGCCGGTCAGATAAGCCTTCAATTCCTTCGCGAGGTTGACGTATTTCCCGTTGTAGAACCAGAGGGTGATCTCGTCGCAGAGTTCCAGCGCTTCCTGGGTCCGGCCGTTCATCGTATAGAGCTTCGCGAGCTCATACATCCAGCGGTCGTCCGGTTCCTCTTCCTTGAACTTCTCCAGGATCTCGATCAGCTCCGCGTCGCTCCGCTTCTCGGCTTTCGCAATGCGGTACTGTAAAATGAAACGCTCGGAATCGTATTTCGCGATCTCGCAGAAATCGTTGTAATACTTCATCGCGTCGTCGAGATTGCCCGCCTTAATCGCGAGCGTGCAGAGATGAAAGATCACGCCGCGGCTCTTCGGGGCGCAGTCCCGCGCCTGCAGGAGCAGGTACTCCGCATCCTCATAGCGCTGACACTTTTCATAGGCCTTCGCCACAGACTGCAATAGCCGCGGGTCGCGGACCGAATCGAGGTTCAGGACGTCAAAGATCTCCACCGCCTGCTCGAACTCACCCTTGTCGATGAGCGCGCTGCCTTCTTCCAGTTTCTGCTGAAATTCATATTTATTCACTGCATTACCCTCCTGCTCCGCCGGGAGCGGAATTATGATTGTCCGACGGGCTTAAAGCTCCGTCCGTCCTTCCAATGCGCGATACAATGTCACTTCGTCAATGTATTCGAGGTCGCCGCCCACGGGGACGCCGCTCGCGATCCGGCTGACCTTAATGCCGGCCGGCTTGATGAGTTTTGCGATATACATCGCGGTCGTCTCGCCTTCCAGGCTGTTGTTCGTCGCGATGATGACCTCTTTCACGTCCTTTTCAAGCCGCGCAATCAGCTCCTTCAGGCGGATGTCCGCCGGCCCGATGCCGAGCACCGGAGAGATGGCGCCCTGCAGCACGTGGTATACGCCGTGATACTTGCCGGTCTTTTCATACGCCGCGAGGTCCCGCGTCGTTTCAACGACCATAATCGTCGAATGATCGCGCGCCGCGCTTGCACAGATCGGGCAGGGTTCCTGATCCGTCAGCGTCCAGCATTCTTTGCAGTAGCGGACGTTCTTCCTAGCGCTGACCAGCGATTCCGACAGGATCTTCACCTGCTCTTCCGGCATGTGAATGATGTGAAACGCGAGCCGCTGCGCGCTTTTCTGTCCGATGCCCGGTAGGAGCGAAAGCTGCTCGATGAGCCGGTTCATTTGGCTTCCGTAATAATCCATATCCTTTAGAACATGCCGCCGAGGCCGCCTGTGATCTTCGAGAGATTCGCCGCATTTTCGGCTTCGATCTGCTGATGGGCTTCGTTGAATGCCGCGACGATCAGATCCTGCAGCATTTCAACATCATCGGGATCCACGACCTCCGGCGCAAGCGTCAGGGACTTCACCACCCGCTTGCCGGTCATGACGAGCGTCACCGCGCCGCCTCCGGTCGAGGCCGTGAATTCCTTTTCCTCCAACGCCGCCTGTTTTTCCTGCATTTCCGCCTGCATCCTTTGTGCCTGCTTCATCAGGTTTGCCATGTTGCCCGGCATGCCGCCGGGATATCCGCCGTGTTTTCCCATCAGATTCCTCCTTGTATATCCATTTCAATGCCCGGTATCCGCGTGGAACGCCGGACGGCGGGCGGTGCTTCCTTCGGTTTCAGACTCCTTGTCACGATGCGGTACTCCTTTTGATACCGGCTTTGCAGAAGCGCGGACAACGCAGCCGGCCCGCGGTTGTTTTCAAACATGTTCCGCGAAAGCTCCGAGGGGAACAAGAGGCAGATGCGGTCCTTCTCGTCTGCGCTGACCGTCGTGTTCTGCAGGAGCGAGCGCATCATGCCGGAAAATTCGATGACGATGTCCGGCCAGTCCCGGACGAGGCGTTCGTAATCCTCATAGACCGCCGGTGATAGCGTGACGGTCTTCTGTTCCGCGTCCGCGGGCTT
>CAMZDH010000123.1 GCA_947305345.1 uncultured Lachnospiraceae bacterium
ACATGTTCCCGTATCCGTCGGGCGTAGGCCTCCACGCAGGTCACCCGGAGGGCTACACCGCCACCGATATCATGTCGCGTATGAAGCGTATGCAGGGCTACAACGTGCTGCATCCGATGGGCTATGACTCGTTCGGTCTGCCGGCGGAGCAGTACGCCGTGACGACCGGACATCATCCGAACGGCTTTACCGAAAAGAACATCGAAACGTTCGCGAAGCAGCTCGTCGAACTTGGCTACGACTACGACTGGTCGAAGACGGTCGCGACGTCCGATCCCGCATTTTACAAATGGACGCAGTGGATATTCAAACAGCTTTACCTCGACGGCTACGCGAAGTACGTCGACATGCCGGTCAACTGGTGCGAAGAGCTCGGCACGGTTCTTTCGAACGATGAGATTATCGACGGGAAATCCGAGCGCGGCGGCTATCCGGTCATCCGGAAGAACATGAAGCAGTGGGTCATCGACCAGGCGGCGTTCGCGGAAAAGCTGCTGGAAGGCCTCAATGAGATCGACTGGCCCGAATCGACGAAGGAGATCCAGAGAAACTGGATCGGCAAGTCCGAGGGCGTCGAAGTCGCGTTCAAGATCGTCGGCGGCGGGGAGTTCTCGATCTTTACGACCTGCATCGAAACGATCTACGGCATCACGTTCATGGTGCTCGCACCCGAGTCGGAGCTCGTGAAGTCGCTCCTTCCGCGCGTCGAAAACCGCGAAGAGGCGGAAGCCTACATCGCGGAGACCTTGAGGAAAAACGATCTCGACCGGACCGAGCTTAACAAAACGAAATCCGGCTGCCCCTTAAAGGGCATCACCTGCATCAATCCGGTGAACGGACGGGAAGTGCCGGTCTTCATCGGCGATTTCGTGCTTGCGAGTTACGGCACCGGCGCGGTCATGGCGGTCCCGAGCCACGATCAGCGGGATTTTGAATACGCGACCGTCCATCATATCCCGATGATCCAGGTCATCGAGGGCCAGGATACGTCCGAACACGCCTTTGAAAAGGGCGATTATCTCGGCAAAGGCTGCAGACTGATCAATTCCGGGGAGTTTACCGGCCTCACCGTCGAGGAAGCGAAGAAAGCGATCACCGACAAGCTCGTCGGAATGGGGATCGCGAAGCGGACCGTCAATTATCATTTCCGCGAATGGATCTTCGCACGTCAGCGCTACTGGGGCGAACCCGTTCCGGTCGTGCATTGTGAAGACGGCAAGATCTACGTTCTGCCGGATGATGAGCTGCCGCTGATCCTCCCGGAGCTTGAAGATTATAAGGGGAAGAACGGTAAAGCGCCGCTTGAGAACGCGGTCGAATGGAAGCAGTACGACCGCCACGGCGTCCATGGGAAGCGCGAGACTTCAACGATGCCTGGAAGCGCCGGTTCGAGCTGGTACTATTTCCGCTACATCGATCCGAAGAACGACGAGGTCTTTGCGGATCTGGAGCTCTTAAAGCACTGGATGCCGGTCGACCTCTACATCGGCGGGCCGGAGCATTCGGTCGGTCATCTGATCTATTCGAGGATCTGGTGCAGGTATCTCTTTGAAAAAGGCCTTTCGCCGGTGAAGGAACCGTTTAAGAAGCTCATGCATCAGGGCATGATCCTCGGCGCGAACGGCATCAAGATGGGAAAGCGGTATCCCGAATTCGTCGTGAACCCGAGCGACATCGTCCGGGAATTCGGCGCGGATACAATGCGCCTTTACGAGATGTTCATGGGACCCTTAGAGGTGTCGAAGGCCTGGAGCGACGAGGGCGTCGTCGGCGCGCGGAAGTTCATCAACCGCGTTTTCGCGTTCTTCTCGGAGCCCGGCAACATCCGCGAAGAACGGAAGGAAGCGCTGAACAAGCTTTATCATCAGACGGTCCGGAAGGTCACGGACGATTTTGAGAAGCTCGCGTTCAATACGGCGATCTCCCAGTTCATGATCTTCGTGAACGGCGTCTACAAGGAAGGGAGCTGCCCGAAGGAATTCGCGGAGGGCTTTGTCAAGATGTTTTCCGCGGTCTGCCCGCACGCCGGAGAGGAACTCTGGTCGATTTTAGGGCATGATCATACGCTCGCCTTCGAACCCTGGCCGGCTTTCGATGAAAAGGCGGTCGCGGAAGATACGATTGAGATCGGCGTCCAGGTAAACGGGAAGGTCCGCGCGACGATTTCTATCGCGAAGGACGCGAAGAGCGAGGAAGCGATCGCGGCCGCGAAGGAAGCGCTCGGCAATAAGCTTCAGGGCACGATCGTCAAGGAGATCTACGTGCCCGGCCGGATCGTGAACCTCGTCGTCCGCTGATCAAAGAAAAACGTCCAGATCCCGCATTGCAGACGTGCGAAGGACCGGATCAACAGAGTTGCTCTTAGGGGAAACGGCTTGAAGAACGTCTTATTCATTTTACATGCAAAAGCCGGCCGCGGCGCCATTACGCAGCACCTGACCGAGATCGTCAGCCTGTTCAATCAGGCGGGCTACATGGTCACGGTCATGATGACGCAGCATAAAGGCCATGCGGCCGAACTCATCCGGAGCGAAGCAAAGAAGTATGACCTTCTCCTTGTCGCTGGCGGCGACGGAACGCTCAATGAAGCGGCGACCGGCGTGCTCTCAATGGAGCGGCCAGTGCCGATCGCGTATCTGCCGACCGGCACGACGAATGATTTTGCGTACAGCGTCGGGATTCCCGCCGATTATAAGAAGAATATCGCGGATATTCTGAAAAAGAAACAGTTTCAGGTGGACGTCGGGTGGCTCAACGGCGAAAAGCCGTTCCTCTATGTCGCGGCGTTCGGCTCGATCGTAAAAGCGAGTTACACGACGCCGCAAACCGAGAAGAACGTCTGGGGATACGCGGCATATCTGCCGGAGGCCTTTGACCTTTTGCACGCGCTCCGGCCGTACCACCTGAACATCACCTATGACGGCAGCACGCTGGAAGGAGATTATATTATCGGGTTCATCTCGAATTCTCACCGCGTGTCGGGCATCAAGGGCATTACAGGCAAAAACGTTTCGATGAATGACGGCGTTTTCGAAATGACGCTTCTGAAAAACGTGCAATATATGGCGGAATTGGTGCGTCCGGCGGCAGAACTCTTCCAGGACGAACCGGATCCCCGTTACATTGAGCGGATCACCGCAAAGGAGATGACGATCGTTTCCGATCGTCCGGTCGAATGGAACGTGGACGGGGAATACGGCGGAACGAGCATGGTGACGACGATGGAGGTACTGCCGAAGGCATTGACTTTTTACATCTAAGAAAGGATGAAACATGGCGAAAAAAGCAAAACTCGCGGAGACAGAGGATCTGAAGGCAAAAGAGACGGCGAAGGGATCTGTGAAGAAGGCGGCCTCACTGGCGGCGAAACCCGCGGAAAAGAAGCCTGCAAGGAAGAAGCCGGCGGATCAGAAAGCCGCTCCGAAGAAGC
>CAMZDH010000124.1 GCA_947305345.1 uncultured Lachnospiraceae bacterium
CTCCGTCGATAAGTAGTCGCTGTTTTCAAAGAAAAGCTCCGTCCACATGTCCGGATTCAGCCAGGCGACACGCGTGAGGTCCTTGTAGCTCCCCGCGGAAAAGCCCTTGTGAGAACGGACCGTCGGGGTCTTGACGTACGCGTTGGAGACGACGTGCGCGAGCTGCGAGGTGAACGCGATGATCTCGTCGTGGCGCTCCGCCGTCGTGACCGTGATCTGTTTAAAGCCCGCGGGAGAAAGGAGCTCCTTGATGCGCTCGAGCAGCGCGATGTCGTTGTGATCCTCCGGAATGATGACCATCGGCGCGTTGTGGAACAGGTTCGAACGCGCGTATTTGAAGCCCGAATACTGTGACCCCGCCATCGGATGCCCGCCTACGTACAAAAAACCGTGTTTTTTGGCGAACTTCAGTCCCGCCGCGTAAATTGTCCGCTTGGTGCCGCAGCAGTCGATTACGACTGGTTTTTCGCCGAAATACGGGCCGAATTCCTCGAGGAACGCGATCGCCGGACGCACGTAGAGCGCAACCAGCACGAGATCGCATTCCGAAACGTTCTCATGCGTCAGTTCTCCGCTCACCGCTTCGGAGAGCTCGGCAAAGCCCATGACCGAGCGGTCGGTCTCTCGGGCGTAAACGGTATGTCCCGCCTCCGAAAAGGCTTTGGCAAAGGACCCGCCGATGAGGCCGAGGCCCGCGATCCCGACTTTCACTTGATGACCTCCCGGACCGCGCGCACCTTCTTCGCCAATGCGTCGTATTCCTCCGGACGGAGCGACTGCGCGCCGTCACAGAGCGCGTGCGGCGGATCGTTGTGGACTTCGATGATGAGGCCGTCCGCGCCGGCTGCCGTCGCGGCAAGCGCCATCGGCGGCACGATCCTCGCAATGCCGGTCGCGTGGCTCGGGTCCACGATGACCGGGAGGTGCGTGAGCTCCTTCAGCATCGGCACGGCCGCGAGGTCGAGCGTATTCCTAAGGTAATCGCTGAACGTCCGGATGCCGCGCTCCGCGAGGATCACTTTTTCATTGCCGGAAGCCATGATGTATTCCGCGCTCATCAAGAGCTCCTTCAATGTATTCGCGAGGCCGCGCTTCAAAAGGATCGGCTTGTCGAGGTGCCCGAGCTCCTTCAGAAGATCGAAGTTCTGCATGTTCCGCGCGCCGACCTGCAAAACGTCGACGTCCTCGAACAGCGGCAGGTCCGTGACCGTCATGATCTCGGTCACGATCGGAAGCCCGGTCTCCTGCCGGGCGATCCTCAAGAGCTCCAGACCCGAAGCGCCGAGTCCCTGGAAATCATAAGGGGAAGTCCGCGGCTTGAAGGCGCCGCCCCGGAGCATGTCCGCGCCGGAGGCCTTCACGGCCTTCGCGATGGAGACAATCTGCTCCTCGGATTCCACCGAGCAGGGGCCGGCAATCATGGCAAAGTTGCCGCCACCGGCCTTGACGTCGCCGATTTCAACCACCATGTCTTCCGGATGGAATTTCCGGTTGCAGCATTTGAAGGTCTCCGAGACCCGCTGCACCGAATCGACGATGTCGAGGCTCGCGACAAGCTCCATGTCGACCTTCGACGTGTCGCCGATCAGACCGAGCACGGTCCGGAACTCTCCTTTCGAGATGTGGATGCCGATGCCCATGCCCCGCAGCCAGTCGATCAGCTGCTGCTGCTTTGCCTCATTGACGTTGGGTTTCATTATGACGATCATGGTCTTCCCTCCTGTCGGATGAAAAAATGCGGCTCAGGCGAACCCTGTGCCGCATTGAAATGAACCGCCAAGCTCTTTTGATGCGTATCACAACGTCGCCTTACCCGTCTGCCGGGTAAAGTAATAATCATCGAAATACGCATTCATCGGGCGCGCGTTCATCATTAAACTCCTAAAAATGATAAAAGATTATAATACAGGATTTTCCGCGTGTCAACGGATAATCCTTAGGTTTTGCCGCGTTCGGCCGTCAGGCGGACGCGTCTTCCCCGCCGATGCGCCGATAGAGCGCGACGAGCCTCAGCGGCCAGCAGAGGATCAATGCGATCGCGGAACCGGCAGCGCCCTGCAGGATCTGATACGGCAGCTTCAAGAGCGCCGCCTCGGGCGTTCCGTAAATGAAGGCACGGCCGAAGGTATAGCCGGCGACCGTGATGACGAGGCCGGCGAGCGCGCCGAGGATCGAACCGAGGACCGGTTTTTTCTTGAAGAACACGTGGACGAATAAAGAGATCACAAGGGCTTCGATTCCGTGCGTCACGAGCGAGACGAACATCGGCGCCGGATAAAACAAAAGGTCGCCGAGAAACGCGCCGAGACCTCCGACTGCCGCGGCGTATCCCGGTCCGAGAAGGACCGCTGCCGTGACGATGATCGCGTCATTCAAGTACAAGTGGCCGCCGGGCACCGGAATGCTGAGCGTGCTCATGCTCATGATCACGGTCATGCCCATCAAAAGCGCCGCCGTCACTAGTTTTTTCACAGTGATTTTGTTCATAAGCCCCTCCTTGCATTTTGTAAACAGATACAGTATACTGTTTATCTGAACCTATTGATATTACCAGATTGAATAATTTTTATATGATCAGTTTGGCGGCGGGAGTTTCCTATGAAACCACAAAACACCATCAACAGAGCACCGCATACGCCCCGCTATCTCGCGCTCTATCAGCGGCTTCGGGACGAGATCCTGAGCGGCGCCCTGAAGCGTGCGGACAAGCTCCCCTCGAAACGGGAAATGACGCTCAACGAAGGCGTCAGCGTCATCACGGTCGAGCACGCTTACGCGCTCCTCGAAGAGGAGGGGTACGTCGAAGCCCGCGAGAAAAGCGGCTTTTACGTGACATTTGACCTTTCCGGAAAAGAGGGACAGAAAAAAGAGGCGCTGCCGCGGATCTCCGGCAGCATCACCGAAGCGCCGGATGATTTTCCGTTCAGCGTTTACCAAGGCGTGATCCGGCGTGTCCTGTCGACCTATGACAGGAGGATCCTCGTCAAATCGCCCAATTCGGGGCTCCCGGAGCTGCGGGAAGCGATCGCCGCTTACCTGTATCGGAGCCGTGCGCTGAACATTGACCCGGAAGACATCGTCATCGGCGCGGGCGCGGAGTATCTTTACGGGCTTCTCGTCGAACTTCTCGGACCCCTGCTACGAGAAGATCCGGAAAGTCTATGCGGTCCAGGGCGTCCGCGTCGTCCCGCTGAAGATCGGGCCGGACGGCATCTCCGGGAAGCGCCTGTCCGCGATCGAAAGCGGCGTCCTTCACGTCACGCCCTATAAAAGCTACCCGAGCGGCGTCACGGCCTCCGCGGCAAAGCGGCGCGCGTACGCCCGTCTTGCCGCTGCCGGAAAATGCATTGTGATCGAAGACGATTACGATTCGGAATTTGCTTCGCCGACGCGGCCGATCGAAACGGTCTTCGGA
>CAMZDH010000125.1 GCA_947305345.1 uncultured Lachnospiraceae bacterium
GAAACATCACGGTCTCTTTGTCGTGCGCTTCGTCTCCTGATAAAATCGCTTCCGGACCCATGCCGATCTCCTCACAACTACTATACAAATTATAACATATCGTGTTTTCAAAGGCAAGATGCCGCATGCTGAAAACGACATCAAAGAAGCGAGATGAAATCCATCCCGCCCCTGTTCTAAATTCATTTCATTGATTATTTGAAATAACGGTCCAAAAGACCCTGGAAGCCCTTGCCGTGTCTCGCCTCGTCACGGCCGATCTCATGCACGATGTCGTGGATCGCGTCGAGGTTCAATGCCTTCGCCTTCTTCGCAAGGTCAGCGCGGCCCTGGGTCGCGCCGTACTCTGCGTCTGCGCGAAGCTCGAGGTTCTTCTTCGTGGAATCTGTGACGACTTCGCCGAGGAGCTCCGCGAAATGCGCCGCATGCCAGGCTTCTTCCATCGCGGCCTTCTCAAAGAACGCGCCGACCTCAGGGTAGCCCTCGCGGATCGCGACACGGCTCATCGCAAGGTACATGCCGACTTCCGTGCATTCGCCGTTGAACATTTCACGAAGGCCCTTCAAGATCTCTTCGGGCGCGCCCTTAGCGACGCCGACGACGTGCTCAGCTGCCCAGACTTTTTCCTGATCCTCGACCTTTGTGAACTTGTCAGCGGGCGCGTTGCAGAGCGGGCAGTTTGCCGGCGCCTGCTCTCCTTCATAGACATATCCGCAAACGGAACAAACAAATTTTGCCATAGTATTCTCCTTCTATTGATTTATTGATCAAGTGGTCTGCCCACCTGTATCCTTTTCAAGCTGCCGCTTTTTCAAAAGCGACAAAAGCACAATGGCCGAGAGTCCGGCGCCTGCCAATACGCCGACGAAAACTCCGGCGGCATCCACGACAATGTCGAACAGTTCAAAGCTCCGATACGGCACGAGCGCCTGATGGAGTTCATCCAGCACGGCATAAAGCGTCCCGGAAAGCGCTCCAAGCAGCAGCTGAAGCCACGGTTTCAGCCGGAACGTCGAAAAGAATGCTCCGAGAAACCCGCCGAGAAGGAAAAACAGCGTGAAATGCGCCATTTTTCGAATGAAGAACGCCAGATTCCCGAGCCGCACCGCCTCTTCGGCTTCCGGAAGGTCCTGCCAGCCGCGGAAGAAAATGGATTCCACGAACCGCGAGAGCCCGCCGCTGACGCCTGCCGACTCCGCGCCCTGCTGCGACGAAAAGAAAAAGATCACGCCCATCACGGCGACGGAAAGACCGAGAAAGATCCAGCGGCGTTTCATTTGGCGCTCTCCGGCGGAATTTCGCCGATTTCCACGAGGTAGCGATGCACGGCATCCTTCCAGTCCGGAAGCGGCGTAAAGCCCGATAACACCAGTTTTTTGCGGTCTAAACGGGAGTTGTAGGGGCGTTTCGCTTTCGAAAGTCCGTATTCTTCGGTCGAGACCGGCGTGACGCGGGTCGTCATCCCCGCCTGTCGGTAGATCTCTTTCGCAAACTCGTACCAGGAAATGTAGCCGCCCTCGTTCGTCGCGTGATAGAATCCGTATTTTTCAGACAGGATCATGTCGACGAGGAGGCGCGAAAGATCCCGTGTATAGGTCGGCGTGCCGATCTGATCGTTCACGACGCGGACTTCGTCGTGCGTTTTTCCGACGCGGAGCATCGTCTTGATGAAGTTCTTGCCGTTCAGGCCGAACACCCAGGCGATCCGGACGATGAAGAACTTCTGGACATTCATCGTGACCGCGACTTCCGCCTTTGCCTTCGTCTTCCCGTAATAGCTTAGCGGCGCGTAGTCGGTGCAGTCGGCTTCCCATAGGGTCTCGCCCTGTCCGTTGAAGACGTAATCCGTCGAAATGTGCAGCATTTTCGCGTCCGCCGCGCTTACTGCCTTCGCAAGGTTTTCTGTTCCTGATACATTGACGGCGAAGACCTTCGGACGGTTTTCTTCGTCTTCCGCGGCGTCGACCGCCGTCCAGGCCGCGCAGTGGATCAGCGCGTCAGGACGCACCTTTGCAAAAACCGCCTGCACGGAGGCTTCATCGGTAATGTCCATCGGCACGTATGGCGCCGTCGTTACGGCAGTGCCGTCCTGGATCCCGGAATAAACTTCCTTCAAATCGGTTCCGTACGCCTCAATGTTCCGCGCGATCAGTTCGTTCATGACGTCGTGGCCGAGCTGGCCCGCAACGCCTGTGACCAGTACTTTCATCTTTGATTCAACGTCCTTTTAAGTATTCGCCGCTCAAAATGTGTTCCCACCAGGTCCGGTTGTCGAGATACCACCGGATCGTGTCCTGAATGCCGGTCTCGAAGACGTATTTCGGCTTCCAGCCAAGCTCGGTCTCGAGTTTCTTCGGGTCGATCGCGTAACGGCGGTCATGGCCTTTCCGGTCTTCGACGTGGGCGATCAGAGATTCCGGCTTTCCGAGCGCGTTCAGGATCGTTTTCACGACCTGCATGTTGGTCCTTTCATTGTGCCCGCCGACGTTGTAGACCTCGCCGACGCGGCCGTTCCGGACGATGAGGTCGATCGCCATGCAATGATCGCGGACTTCCAGCCAGTCGCGGACGTTGAGTCCCTCTCCGTATACCGGCAGTTTTTCATCGTTCAATGCCTTCGCGATCATCAGCGGGATCAGCTTTTCGGGGAACTGATAAGGTCCGTAGTTGTTGGAGCACCGGGAGATCGTCACCGGCAGCCCGTACGTGCGGTGATAGGCCATCACGAACAGGTCCGCGGACGCCTTCGAGGATGAATACGGACTCGAGGTGTGGATCGGCGTGTTCTCCGTAAAGAACAGGTCCGGGCGGTCTAACGGGAGATCCCCGTACACTTCATCCGTCGAAACCTGATGATATCGTTTGATGCCGTATTTGTTGCAGGCGTCTAAGAGTGTCGTCGTTCCGAGCACGTTCGTCTGGACAAAGATCGCCGGGCCCGTGATCGAACGGTCGACGTGGCTTTCCGCGGCAAAGTTGATCACGACGTCGAAACGCTCGCGTTCAAACAGTTCAAAAATGAATGCCCGGTCCGCGATGTCCCCGCGGACGAAACGGTAATTCGGCAGGTTTTCAACATCCTCCAGAGATTCGAGATCCCCCGCGTAGGTGAGCAGGTCCAGATTGACGATCTCGTCCTCCGGATGCTCGTTTAGCATGTAATGCACGAAATTGCTGCCGATGAAGCCGGCGCCGCCGGTCACTAGTATTTTCATGAATGATCTTCTCCTTTAAGCCTTAACGGTCGATGTATTTGCCGTCCAGAATGTCCTTGATGTAAGCCCCGTACTGATTCTTTTTGTACAGCTCGTAGGCCTCTTCCAGCATTTTCCGGCTCATCCAGCCGTTCTTATACGCGATCTCCTCGATGCAGGCGAT
>CAMZDH010000126.1 GCA_947305345.1 uncultured Lachnospiraceae bacterium
AGAGCATCCAGATGACCATCAGATGGATCAGCACGACGATCACGGTTGAGATGTTGAATACGGCAAAAGCGGAAAGTGCCGCGACCGGAACAGCCGCCGCGAACCATGAAAGCAGGCGGTGCCGTTCGCCGGAATTGGGGCTTGCCAGCACGTGCTGCGCGTAATAGAGGGTGAAATGGTGGACGGGGTCGATCGCGAGATAAGCGCCGGCCGCGCCGCCCCAGCCGAAGTCGGTAAAGCGGCTGCCTTCATGCGGGCAGCGGACGCCGAGTCCGTATCCGTAGCCCGGGCGCTGCCAGAAGTCCTGCCATTGCACGTCGTTCAGTTCATTGACTGCCATCCGCGCGGTCGTATCGCGGCCGAGGATCACGTCGCCGACGCGGAGCGCTTCGATAAAGCGGCTGTAATCCTCCACGCAGGAGACGGCGCCCGCGCCGCCGCTCTCGTATTCCGTGCCGAGTCTGTAGGCGCGTTTTTCGAGAAGCCGGTGCGCATTGGCTTTTCCGCAGTTCTCAAAGATCTTTTTTTCAGGATCGTAGCGGTACTGTGCCGCCAGGGTGATGAGTTCCTCCTCCGGCAGGAGCAGCGTCGTCCGCGGCATGCCAACGACGTTAAAGATATGCTTTTTCAAATACATGCCGAAGCGTTCGCCGGAAAGCACCTCGATGAGCGCCGCAAGCACGTCGTGGCAGAGGCTGTACTGCCAGTGCTCGCCGGGATCGAAGCTCAGCGGATGCTTCGCAAGGTATTTCATCGTTTCCCGCGTCGGGCAGCGTCCCTCGGTTTCGATATAAGCCTGATCGAGTTCGGGCATTCTGGTATCGTAGGTGAGCCCCGCGGTCATCGTAAACAGATGACGGATCGTGATCTGCCGCTTCGCCGGACGGAGGACGCCGTTCTCCAGCACCTGCATGTCCGCAAATTCCGGCAGATAATCCGCGATCGGATCGTCCAGCTGAAACGCGCCCTTTTCATAAAGCTGCAGCGCGGCGACGACCGTAAAAACCTTCGTGGCGGAATAAATGTTGTAGCGCTCTTTTCCGTTCATCGGGATCTTCCGCTCCCGGTCCGATACGCCGCGGAAGCTCCGATAGACCGGCTCCCCGTCGATGCAGACCAGGATGTCGTTCCCCGGTATGCCCATGTCAATAAAGTGATCCAGAATCTCATTCAGATGATCAAACATTTTTCGCTCCTTTGTTTATAATCTGACCGGGATCCGCTTTTAAAAACGTCCCTTCGTGATGGAACAAGCATATCAAAAAACAGCCTGTTTTTCAATGCGAGAAATGATAAAAAGGACTTTCCGGAATGCGTTTTCCCCGCGTCAGAGGTCGATGCCTTCAAAGCCCTGAAAGACCGGTTTCCCGGAATAGGTCATCGCCTCCGCTTCATGACGGAGCACGCGGAGCACGCCGAGCGCGAGCGCTTCCTGTTCCATTTCACCGGGATAGACGCTGACCGGCGCGATGAAGCCGCAGCGTTTCTCGATGCCTTCCCGGATGTCGTCGAACCGCATGAGCCCGCCGGTCAGGAGAATGCCGTCGACCTTCCCCGAGAGAACGGCGCTCATTTCGCCGATCATCTTGGCGATCTGATAGATCATCGTGTTCCAGACGAGCGCGGCCTTCCGGTCGCCCTTTTCGACCAGTTCGTGGATGACGTCCGAATTCGACGTTCCGAAGAAACTGACGAATCCGCCGGAACGGGAACACATCAGCCGCACTTCGTCGGTCGAGTGGGCGTCGACGTAGTCTAAAAGGCTGAGGACCGGTACGGTGCCGATCCGTGTCGGGGTGAATGCGCCTTCGCCGTCCGAGCCCATGTTGCCGTCGACCATCCGGCCGTGGTCGTGGGCGCTGACCGTAATACCGCCGTCGATGTGGGCGACGATGAAATTGCAGTCCTCGTAGCGTTTTCCGAGAGAGCGCGCGTGGTATTCCGCAACGGCCTTCTGATTTAGCACGTGGGAATGCGGAACGCGGTAGACGCCGCGGATGCCGGTCAGACAGGCGTAATCCCCGTATTCGTCGACGTTCGTCGGGTTCAGCGTGTAGGCGGGCTTTCCGTATTCCGTCGCGAACTTATGCGCGAGCATGACGCCGAGTTTTGCGGGGTGTTCGCTGCCGCCGACCGCGGCTTCGGTGTCGCGGTAGAGGCGGTCGTCAATGATCATCACGCCGCCGGGTTGCGTATAGGCGCTGCCGCCGCGCCCCACGAAGACGTCGACGTCCTCCGGCGCGCAGCCTGCCTTTTCGAGTGTCTTCAGGATCACCTGATAGCGGAAGGGGATCTGCAAATTGACGTGCGGGAAGCGGAGCAGCTCCGGCGCGTCGTGGAATACGTTTTCCTCAAAAAGGAGCGTTTCATTCTGATAAAGACTGACCTTGGTCGAGGTCGAGCCCGGATTGATGATCAGCAGCTTGTATTGTATTTTTTCCGACATTTCGTGCCTTCTTTGAATGCAGCAGGATGAGCGGCAGGCTTTTTCCCAAGCCGGCCAAGTCTGTTATACTACAAAACGGCGGGTTTTCATAGCATTCTGCTGAAAAACAAGGAAAAAACGCTTGACTTTATCACTTTAGCGTGGTAGCATAATAAAGTATTTTTGAACCATACGGAGAAGTGTCATGGAAGGGATCGAATCGGTATTGAACAAACGGGAGCGGATCACGCTGTCACTTCGCGCGCTCTACGTCCGGTCCGGCTATGCGACGTACAGGATGAGCAAGTTCGAGGAATACGACCTCTACGCGGGGAACAAGGACTTCCTCGTGTCGGACCGCGTGATCACGTTTACGGATATGAACGGAAAGCTGATGGCCTTAAAACCGGACGTCACGCTTTCGATCATCAAAAACAGTCCCGACGAGCCGGAGAAGACCCGCCGCGTCTGCTACGACGAGAACGTCTACCGGGTCTCGAAGGGCGCCGACGGCTACCGGGAGATCCCGCAGGCCGGCGTCGAATGCTTTGGCCGGATCGGGGAAGACGAGGCCTTCGAAGTCCTTTCCCTCGCGGTGAAGAGCCTTCGCCTCTTTTCAAAGGACGGCGTGCTGGCGCTTTCAGACCTTACCCTTCTGGAGAATGCGGTCGCGTCCCTCGGTTCCTGCGGACGATGAAAAGAAGCTGTACCGCGCGGCGGAAGAGAAGAATCTCGAAGAGATCGCGCGGATCGCGGGACCGGAGTCCCTGTTGGAAACGCTATTGAAGCTCGGCGGCGGCATTGAGGAAGCATTGGCTGTTTTGAAGGGGATCTCCCAAAAGACGGACGGATTCTTAAGGATGCTCGAACGGATCGCGAACAGCGAACTGAAGGACGCGGTCCGGTTAGATTTCAGCGTGATCGCGGACACGAGTTATTACGGCGGCA
>CAMZDH010000127.1 GCA_947305345.1 uncultured Lachnospiraceae bacterium
CCGGAAAGAGCAAAACAGCAGCGCAGTCCGAGGCTGCGGCGAAAACCATAGAAATGTTAAAGGGTAACTGAAATGTATTTGAAAAGCATTGTTGTGCAGGGATTCAAATCTTTTGCAAACAAAATCGAATTTGAACTCCTGAACGGAATCACCTGCATCGTCGGGCCGAACGGCTCCGGAAAGAGCAACGTCGCGGACGCGGTGCGCTGGGTGTTCGGGGAACAGAGCAGCCGGCAGCTGCGTTCGACCGGCATGCCGGACCTTATTTTCGCAGGCACGGAACTCAGAAAGCCGCAGAGCTTCGCCGAGGTGTCGATCACGCTCGACAATACGGACCGCGCCGTCAACATGGATTTTGACGAAGTGACCGTCAGCCGTAAGGTTTACCGTTCCGGAGAGAGCGAGTACCGCCTGAACGGCGCGATCTGCCGTTTAAAGGACATCAACGAGCTCTTTTATGATACCGGCATCGGCAAAGAAGGTTATTCAATCATCGGGCAGGGCCAGGTCGACCGCATCTTAAGCGCTCGGCCGGAGGAACGTCGGGAGCTGTTCGACGAAGCCTGCGGGATCGTCAAGTTCAAGAAACGGAAAGCCGTCACACTCAAGAAACTGCAGTCCGAGCGCGACAACATGCTCCGGCTCACCGACATCTTAAGTGAGCTTGAACGGCAGGTCGGCCCATTAAAACGGCAGTCTGAGACTGCAAGGGAGTATTTAAAGCTTCGCGACGAGCTGCGTTCTTATGACATCAACGCTTTTCTCATCGACGAAAAAGCGCTGAACTCGACACTTGCCAAGGTGCGGGAGAGTTTAAAAATCGGCCGCAGTCATCTGGAAGAGGAACGGGCGAAGGAAAAACGGATCCGTGAAGAGTATCAGCAGGCCGACGCGGCCGTACAGGATCTGGATACGAAACTGGAATACGTCCGGAACAGCATTTCCGCTTCCGACTCGGAGCGCGCCGACGCTGCCCGGGAAGTGAGCCTCTTAGAGGAAAAAATCAAGAATGCCGAAGCCTCACAGGAAAAGATGAACGAGCGCATTACGGAGATCGAAGCCGAAATACGCGCGTTTGAGGAAAAGAAAACGGAAGCGGAAAAAGCGCTTGCGAGTCTTTCATTGTCCTCGAAAGAGATCCGGGAGCAGTATGACGAAAAGCGGCAGGAAGCCGCAAAGAAGGAGGCGGAGATCCGGCTCTATGAGGAAGCCGTGGAAGCGTCTCAGGGACGTGTGATCGATCTATTGCAGGAGCAGTCCGACGTACGGTCGAAGCTGAACGGTCTGAAAACGCTGATCGAGCAGAATACGCTCCGGATCCTGGAATACGAAGAAAAGATCGCCGGCTATCAGACGAGAAAAGCGGAACTGACGAAGCAGGCAGAGGAACTGAAGGCCGAATGCGACCGTCTCATGGACGAAAACGCGAAAAAGAACGAGGCGCTGACGGCGTCCCGGAACGACGTCAAGGAAGCGACTGCCGAATACAATGAAAACCATCAGGCCCTCAACGACCTGCTGCAAAAGATCCAGATCGAAAAAGGGCGTCTTGAATCGCTGAAGGCGATCCGGGAACGCTACGAGGGCTTCCAGCCGGCGGTCAAAAAGCTGATGGAATAGACAAACACGAACCGCGGCATCCGCGGGACGGTCGCGGAGCTCGTTTCCGTCGAGCCGAAGTACCAGACGCTCATCGAAACCGCGCTCGGCGGCAATTATCAGAACGTCGTCGTCGATACCGAAGCGACGGCAAAACAGCTGATCGAAGTGCTGAAGGAAAACCGTTACGGCCGCGCGACGTTTCTGCCGCTGCAGTCGATCCGTTCCACGGGCGGCATTTCGGACGAGCGCCTGTTCCGTGAGCCCGGCGTGATCGGCACCTGCGACACGCTCGTTGCCTCCGATCCGGAATTCCGTCCCGCGATCGAGTATCTTTTGGACCGTTTTCTTGCGGTCGATACGCTGGATCACGCACTGCAGGTCGCGCGGAAGTATCATTATTCGGTTCGTATGGTCACGCTGGAAGGCGAATTCTTAAACGTCGGCGGCTCGATCACCGGCGGCTCATACCGGTCAGGCGGCGGGATCCTCGGAAGGAACGATGAGATCCTCCGGCTCGAAGCCGCGATCAAAAAGGAACGCGAAAAGGCCGACCGCCTGGAAAAGGAAGTGACTTCTGAGAAGCAATACATGGACTCCTGCATTCTCGAAGAGGAGGAACTGGAAGAGGCGCTGCAGGGCATTCAGCTGAAGCTTGCCGAAGCAAAAGCCAATTATGACAGCGTTTCGCGTCAGATTTTGCTCGCTGAGAATGAAACGGAAGAGTTTGTGCAGCATAAGAAGGACGCGGAGTCCGAGTCGAACCAGGCGGCAGGTGAAGCGGCTTCGATCGAGACCGCATTGAAGAACATTGAAAAGGCAAATTCCGATTCCGCGAACTCGAAAGACGAAACGACCGCGCTTTTAAAAACCGCGCGTGACGATTATGAAGCCCTCTCTAAAGAGGCTGAGGAACTGAATATCCAGGTGCTGACCGCCGAACAGAAAGCGGATTTCTTAAAAGCGTCCGCTGAAGGCGCGGCGGAAAGCATCGCGAAGCTGAAAGAGGACCGCGTTCTGATCGAACAGGAAATCGAGACGTCAAAATCAGCCCGCGCCGGTTTCGAAGAAGAGCTAGCCGCCTCCAGGGAGAAGCTTGCCAGCGCTTCGTCCGGCACCGAAGGACTCAATGAAACGGTGAAGCTCCTTACGGAAGAAAAGGAAAAGGCCGCGCTCAAACAGCGCACGCTATTTGAAGAGCGGGACCGCATTGCGGAGAGCGTCAATGGCATTGAAAAGGAAAACGTGCGTCTCGAAAACCAGGAGGAACGCACCGAGGACAAGCTGGAAGCGCTGACTGAATACCTTTGGAGCGAATATGAAATGACGCCGACCGAAGCGGCTTCCTTTGAAGACCACGCGCTGGACGACATGCCGCAGTCGCAGATCCGAAAGCATGCGAACGAACTGAAGGCCGCGATCAAGAACCTCGGCAACGTCAATGTCAACGCGATCGAGGATTACAAGGCGGTTTCCGAGCGTTACGAATTCCTGTCCAGCCAATACCAGGACATTCAGAAGGCCGAAAAGACGCTCGTGGAAAACATCGAAGAGCTCGATCAGGGCATGCGGAAACAGTTCCTTTCGGAGTTTGAGCGGATCAAGTCCGAATTCGACGTCGTTTACAAGGACCTTTTCCGCGGCGGAAGCGGGACGCTGCTTCTGGATCCCGAAGCGGACGTCATCGATGCGGACATTTCGATCATTTCGCAGCCGCCCGGAAAGAAGCTCCAGAATATGATGCAGCTTTCCGGCGGTGAAAAGGC
>CAMZDH010000128.1 GCA_947305345.1 uncultured Lachnospiraceae bacterium
CTCGATCTCCCGGTAGGTCGACTTGTGATAGAGGGAGTCCAGGCACTTCTGAAGGTCCTTCACGTGATCCTTGTTCGGGATCAGGACAGACACCTGCGGGTGCCTGCCAAGCATATACCGGCTCACGTACCAGCCGTCGACGGCCGCTGCCGTGACGGTCGCGGGAATGCCGACCCGTTCATAATGCGCTTCGATCGCCCGGATGCCTGCGGATTTCGCGTAATCCTTGACGCCGACGCCGCTTGCCGTGGAGGTCGCGATGCTCCGCCAGTGGTAAAGGATCCTCGGAAGATGGAAAATATGATCCGTCGTCTCCGTGATCCTTAAGATCATGTCGTGGTCCTGCGCGCCGTCGTATTCCTTCCGATAGCCTCCCAGGCGCTCAAAATGGGCCTTTTTCGCCATCAGGAAATGACACATGTAATTGTTCGCCCTGAGGAAGTCGATCGCGAAATCGGGCTTAAAATTGGGGTAGAACCAGGCGTTTTTGTCCTCCGTGATCTTATCCTCGTCACTGTAGAAGAGTTCGATCTCCGGATCCTTATTCAGAGCCTCGACATAATCATACAGCGCGTCCGGCTCGATCGTGTCGTCGTGGTCGAGAAGCGCGATGAATTCGCCCGCGGAAGCCGCGATCCCCCGGTTCGTATTCTCCGAGATCCCGAGGTTTTCATCAAGCGTCACGACGGTCACGCGGCTGTCCTTTTCCGCAAGACGCCCAACCGCCTCCGAAAGCGCTTCGTCCTCTTTTGACGCGTTGACGAGCACGAGTTCCAGGTTTCCGTACGTCTGGGATAAAACGCTCTCAACCATTTCCTCAAAGTACTGAAGCGGCGTCTTATAAAGCGGCACGACGACGGAGATCTTCGGCGCGACCTCGAACGTCCTCTCCCGCTGCGCCTTCAACGTCTCTTCGTCCGCGCGGTGCTTTAAGAACCAGTCGCGGTATTCCTTGTCGTCCGTATGCAGGAAATGATTTTCGACCTTCTTTACGAAGTCGATCCCGGGCTTCATGCGCCGCTTGACCTTTTTCCCGGTCATCCGGTAGGTGATATAGGCTCTCGAAAGCTTCTTTTCGAGGACGCCGACCGTCTCCTCCCCGCGTTTCTCGGTAATGCGGACCGTCACCTTTTCATTTCCCTTGTAAGGGAACCGGAGGAAATAGCCGAGGTCCGGGCGGTCTGGATCGCGGAACAATGCGTAGCCGAGGTCCGGCCGCGTCGTCACGACCTGCTCCAGTTCCTTTTCGGCGCCGTTTTTGTCCAGCACGGCATAATGAAGCACCGTCCCCTCTTCCTCCGGAGCGGCCCAGCCGATGATGCTCATTTTACCGGCCTTCACATAGGCCATATCCATGAAAAACCGCATGGTCTCACACTTTCAGTTCGTACCGGTCCATATGGACGATTTTGTTCGGGTTCCCGCAAGGGTCTTCCTTCGCAAGAAGCGCCGCATGCTTCTTCGCGAGCGCCCTGCATTCCTTTTTGCTCAGCATGAACGCCGGACGCGCCCGATTGACAAACGGAAGTTTTACGACGACCGAGGGCTCGTACACGTGAAAATATCCTTTTTCAAGCAGCGTATAGCAAAGATCCGTCGTCCGAAACGCCGTAAACGCGGAATCGAAGCCGCCGGCTTCCTCAAAAGCGCTTTTCTTCACCATCATGCCGTCCAAAGAGACCGCAGACGTACGGTGCGCATCGATGAGCCGCCCGTTGTCGATCCTGGACGCGCGAAGCTCGTACCGGTACAAAACGTCGACCCCGTGCCGCGCGTTTAGAAGGGCGCCTCCGTAGGTCACGCGGTCCTCGAAATCGATGATCTTTGCGCCAACGACCGCATTATCCCCATCCTCAAGCCTTCCGAGAAGGTTGTACGGAAAGGCTTTCGGCGAAGCGGCTTCCTCTGACGCGTGCCCGGAAGCATCCAGCAGGTACAGCGTATCCTCGGCAGGTTCCAGCTTCGCGCCCTTCCGGATGAAGAAGAGATACGCGCCGGAAGCGTCCTTTGCCCGCTCGACTCCGTCCAGAAACTCATAGTTCTGATAAGCCGACGCCTGGAGGACGGACCGCTTCGTCGCTTCGAACGAAGCGTGATCGCCTTTCCCGATCTGGATCACGGAGATCAGCGGCTCGTTTTCCGGCGCGTGGAAATACGTCCGGTAATGCCCCGGGAAATCCGTGACGTAAACGTCCGCACGGACGCCCGTCTCCTTGTAATGCGCCTGCACCGACCGCGCGCCGGCTTCGCTCGTATAGCTTTTGTTCGCGGAGCTCTCCGCAGTCGACGCGGGATGGGAGCGCCAATGGTACAGGACCTTCGGAACGTGCGCGGTCTTCGTAAGGCGCGTGCAGCGAAGGATGTAGTCCTGATCCTGCGCGCCGTCCTTATCGGGATCGAACAGACCGACCCGGTCCGCGATTTCCTTCTTCACCGCGAAAAGATGACAGATGTAATTGTTTTCGGTCAACCGAATGGGATCGAATTCCGGCTTGAACGCAGGCTCGAAGCGCTTCTTCAGATCTCTTGAGATCTTGTCTTCGTCCGAATAGACGGCGCCCGCTTCCGGCGTTTCCCCGACCTTTTTCGCGAATTCATAAAGCGCGTCCGGCGTTAGAATGTCGTCGTGATCCATGAGCACGATCCAGTCGCCCGACGCCCGTTTCAGGGCTTCGTTCGTATTGCCGGAGATCCCGCGGTTTTCCCCGCGCCACGCAAACACGACGCGTGAGTCCTTTTTCGCGTATGCCTCAACGATCTCTTTCACGGAGGTATCGGGCGCGGAGCCGTCGGCGATCAGGAGTTCAAAGTCCGGATAGGTCCCGGAAAGCACCGAGTCGATCATTTCGCGGAGATACTTCGGAACGGTCTTGTAAGCGGGCACGATCAGGCTGAATTTCGGACCGTTTTCGAAACGTTCCTCTTTCTGCCGCGCGGCCGTCTCCTCCGAAACGTCCTGCAATGCGGAAAGGACTGCGTAATTGTACGCGTCCGTCCGATAAAACCCCTTGGCCTGACGGCGGAACGTCCCAAACCCCGCGTCTATGGCCGTCTTCACGATCTCGCGGCGCGTGTTCCAGTATTCCCGCAAAAATGCCTTCGGGCGGTATTGCCAGTCCTTCGAAAACCCGGCCGCGAGGAACATATTCTTCTCCTTGCTCTCCCCGTCGGTGACCGTCAGGGTATAGGGTTTTTCGGCATCGCCCTGAAAGGTGATCCGGAAACCGGAGAACGGGTGGCTTTCGTCGCCGAAAATGCGCTCGCTCACGTCCGGGCGTTTCACCGCCTGAATGTCAAAGTCCACCGGATGCTTCTTTTCATCCGTGATCTCA
>CAMZDH010000129.1 GCA_947305345.1 uncultured Lachnospiraceae bacterium
GGGTGCCGGCATCGTAGGAGCACATTTCGGGATGCAGCGCGACGATCGGCGCGATCCGCGCTTCTGTGAAATTGAGCCCGCCCGACGTCGTCAGGTTCAGGATGACGTCGACGTTGGCCTCCTTCAGGGCTTTCCGCGTCTTCTCCATGATCTCGGTGAAGACGGCGAGGTCGTTTGTGGCGCGGCCCTCCTTGTTTCTGGCATGGATATGACAGATGGCGGCGCCGGCTTTTGCGCACGCGACCACATCTCTCGCGATTTCATCCGGTGTAACGGGCCGTTTATCGGCGCTGTGTTCGTGCGCCACGGCTCCGCCGCCCGTTAATGCCGCGCTGATGATCAGATCTTTCATGAGTCCCTCACTCCTTAAAAGAGTAAAACCGTAATATATTATAAGCCTTTCAAGGAACATGTCAACCAAAAAGAATAAAAACATTCGCGTTTCCCGGCGGAAAACACGGCTTTCCTCTATCGTTCCGGCGGAAAACCGGCATCAGACGATTTTGCAACTTTTGCCGTTTCGGAAATGTTTTATTGCAAAGCGGAAGCGGATTTGATATAATCATATCATAGTATATTCGTGCGTTTTTATTGATCTGGAGCACGTATGCGCAAGAAGAAACAAAAGACCATCAAAAAGATTCCGATGGGAAAACTGATCACGAAGACCATCCGGGGCATCGCGCTGGTATATACGATCGCGGCGCTGCTTGTCGGGTTGGGGCTTTATGCGTTTACCCTGGTGCAGGAGAGCACGCAGACGATGCACAGCCTGACGAGCATCGTGGCGGCGAATGTGGACGTGGAAGACGTCATCGCCGTCCGGGAGGCGATCGAAAAGATCAATGCGGAGATCCCCGCATTTGAGGGACCGGCCGACGATGCGGAGTTCGACTACACGTCGTGGTTTGGTTCGATCCCGTGCATGCCGGAATTTCAGCGGGTTCTGGAGGTCCTGAACCCGGTCCAGACGGCGGTCTCGCGCGTGGAATCTGTTTACCTTTCTTATATCGATTACACCCGGAACCGCATGGTCTACATGATCGACAGCTCGATGGATCCCTCGGACGTCTGTCTCCCGGGTACCTTTGAGGACCTGACCGGTATGCGCACCACGGTAGACGGCGTCGTCTCGCTGGACGCGACGATCTCCATTGACAAGACAGGCCTGTTCATTTACGGCGGTGACGCCCTGCTCGACAAGGACGGACAAGTGGTCTGCAACATCGGCGTCGACATGAACCTCCAGTTCCTTTTTTCGCGCCTCGGCATTTTCGCGCTGCAGCTGATGGCCATCCTGCTGATCATGACGCTGATCATCCACGCGGTGTCCATTCACTATGCGAAGAAATCGCTTCAGCCGATCGAAGAGATCACCGCGGTCGCGGACCGGTTCACGGAGAATTTCCAAAAACAGGACGCGCTGCCCGCGGAAGGGATCTATAAAAACGTGGACGGCGGCTTCATCGTCGAATTCAACAAGCTTGTCACGGCGCTGCAGACGCTTGAGGACGGACTTCACAATTATATGGATCAGCTGAATGCGGCGACCAGGGAGCGGGAGCGCATTTCCACGGAACTGACTCTCGCGACCGCGATCCAGCTGCACATGCTGCCGAACATTTTCCCGCCGTTCCCGGAGCGCGCGGAGTTCGATCTTTACGCGTCCATGGATCCCGCGAAGGAAGTCGGCGGCGATTTCTACGATTTCTTCATGGTCGACAGCGACCATCTCGCGCTTTTGATCGCCGACGTTTCAGGCAAGGGCGTGCCGGCGGCGCTGTTCATGATGGCGACGAAGATCATGCTGAACGACCGGACGATGCTCGGGGTTTCGCCTTCGGAGATCCTTGCCGCGGTGAACGACCAGCTCAGCCGGAACAACGTGATGGAAATGTTCGTCACGGTGTGGCTCGGCATTCTGGAGATCCCGACCGGAAAGCTTGTCGCGAGCAACGCGGGGCATGAATTCCCGGTCATCGCGAGGAGCGGCGGCGCGTTCGAACTGATCAAGGACCGCCACGGGTTCGTGCTCGGCGGCATGCCGGAGATGGTCTACCAGAACTATACGATCGATCTGAAGCCCGGCGACCGCCTCTTCCTTTACACCGACGGCGTCCCGGAGGCGAACAACGAGCGCGGGGATCGTCTCGGCGTCGACCAAATGCTGAACGTGCTCAACCGGTGCACCGACAGTTCACCGGAAAAATTGTTAAAAACTATGACAGAAGGCATCCGGGAATTCGTGGCCGGCGCGGAGCAGTTCGACGACATTACCATGCTGTCATTGACCTATTACGGCACGGAAAATGACGATGGACTGACACTGGACGCGACGATCCCGAACTGGGAAACCGTCTCCGCATTTCTTGAGGAAAAACTGGATAAAATGGATGCGCCGGTGAAGGCGGCGTCCCAGGTGATGCTTGCGGTCGAGGAACTCTACGCGAACGTGGCTTCCTACGCCTATGAAGGCAGGACCGGCAAGGTGACGGTGAAGGTTACGCCCTCGGAAAGCGGAAACGGCGTCGCCGTGAAGCTGACCGACAGCGGCATCCCCTATGATCCGCTGCAAAAAGAGGACCCGGACATCGGGCTTGACGCTGCGGACCGGCCGATCGGCGGCCTTGGCGTTTTCCTCGTCAAAAAAACCATGGATGATGTGGCTTACGAACGAAAAGACAGTAAAAACATAGTGGTCATCACGAAGACCTGGCAGACTGAATGATTGTCCAAAGAAGGAGAAAACGATGTCTAATGTGAAGATGAGAATTGAAAACGGCGTGCGCGTGCTCTCGCTGATCCACCGCGTGGATACGTCGAATGCGGCAGAAGTGGAAGCGGACATCAACGCCATGCTTTCCGACGGCCAGACGCTCCCGGTCATCGTCGACTGCGAGCAGCTGGAATACATTTCCAGCGCGGGCCTTCGTCTGATCTTAAGGCTCCGGAAGGCGCATGCCGACCTGAAGCTCGTGAACACTTCGCCGGAGGTTTACGATATTCTTGAAATGACCGGCTTCACCGAGATGATGACGGTCGAAAAGGCCTATCGAAAGGTCAGCCTGGACGGCTGCGAGATCATCGGCCAGGGCGCGAACGGCGAGGTCTACCGGCTGGATGAGGAGACGATCATCAAGGTCTATAAGAACCCGGATTCCCTGGAGGACATCAAGCACGAGCGCGAAGTCGCGCGGCGCGCGCTGATCCTCGGCGTTCCGACCGCGATCTCCTACGACGTCGTCAAGGTCGGCGATTCCTACGCATCGATGTTCGAGATGATCAACGCGAATTCGTTTGCGAAGATCCTTGCTACAGAGCC
>CAMZDH010000130.1 GCA_947305345.1 uncultured Lachnospiraceae bacterium
GTGCTTCCAAGGGAACGCGCCGTTTCGGCCACTTTTTCGACGCCGGAAAGCGTCGAAAGATCGGCGGTGACACACGTTGCCTCCGCGCCGGCCTCAGCCGCCTCCCTGACGAGCGCCTCGAGCGCCGCCGCATTCCGGTGGCCGACGAGCAGCACCCGGTCTCCGGCCGCAAAAAAGCGCCGCGCGGCCGCGCTTCCGATGCCGCCGCTGGCGCCGGTGATCACAATGTTCCGCTGCATGGCGATTCCCCTTTATCTTCTTGAAAGAAGCCTGACGGTTTCCCGTTCAGGCTTCTTTTCCAACGGCTTACCACTCCAGTTTCTTCGCGAAATAAGCCTTGAGATCTTCGATCTTCACGCGCTCCTGCAACATCGTGTCGCGGTCGCGGACCGTAACGGTGCCGTCCGTCTCCGAATCGAAATCATAGGTCACGCACCAGGGCGTCCCGATCTCGTCCTGCCGGCGATAGCGCTTCCCGATCGAGCCGCGGTCGTCGAATTCGCAGTTGAACTGCTTCGAAAGGTCGCCGTAAAGCGCCTCCGCCGCGTCGTTCAGCTTCTTCGAAAGCGGAAGCACGGCCACCTTCACCGGAGCAAGGGCCGGATGGAAATGCAGGACCGTCCGGACGTCGCCGCCTTCCAGTTCCTCTTCGTCATATGCCGAGCAGAGGAAGGCGAGCGTGACGCGGTCCGCGCCGAGCGACGGCTCGACGACGTAAGGCACGTAGGACGTGTTCTTCGCTTCGTCGAAATAGCTCATGTCCTGTCCGGACACGTTCTGATGCTGCGTGAGGTCGTAATCCGTCCGGTCCGCGATCCCCCAGAGCTCACCCCAGCCGAACGGGAACAGGAACTCTAAGTCGGTCGTGCCCTTGGAGTAGAAGCAGAGTTCCTCCGGCGAATGATCCCTGGCGCGAAGCTCCGTATCCTTCATGCCGAGCGTTTTCAGCCAGTCGATGCAGAAAGCTCTCCAGTACGAGAACCAGTCCAGATCCGTGCCGGGCTCGCAGAAGAATTCAAGCTCCATCTGCTCAAATTCACGCGTCCGGAACGTGAAGTTGCCGGGCGTGATCTCGTTCCGGAAGGATTTGCCGATCTGGCCGATGCCGAACGGCAGTTTCTTTCTGGACGTCCGCTGCACGTTTTTGAAGTTGACGAAAATGCCCTGAGCGGTCTCGGGACGCAGGTACACCGTATTCTTCGCGTCCTCCGTCACGCCCTGGAAGGTCTTGAACATCAGATTGAACTGACGAATGTCGGTGAAGTCGTGCGCGCCGCAGGAGGGGCAGGGAATCTGCTCCTTCTCGACGTAGGCCTTCATTTCGTCGGCCGACCAGCCGTCCAGGCCGATCTCCGGCGTAATGCCTTTTTCCGCCATATAGTCTTCGATCAGCTTGTCCGCGCGGAAGCGCTCCTTGCAGGCCTTGCAGTCCATCAGAGGATCCGAAAAGCCGCCAAGATGCCCGGACGCGACCCAGGTCTGCGGATTCATGAGGATCGCGCAGTCCACGCCGACGTTGTAGGGAGATTCCTGAATGAACTTCTGCCACCAGGCTTTTTTCACGTTGTTTTTGAGTTCGACGCCGAGATTGCCGTAATCCCAGGTGTTCGCGAGGCCGCCGTAGATTTCGGAGCCGGGATAGACGAAGCCCCTCGATTTGCAAAGAGCGACGATTTTGTCCATGGTCTTTTCCATTGCTGTATTCCTTTCAGTGCTTCAATACTTGATCAAATGCGCGTTCTTTTCTTACTTGAAAATCACGATCGTGAGTGTGCCGCCCGCCGCGGTCACGGAACCGGTCGACTTGTCGTAGGCGCCGTTCGCGTAGCCGATGATCTCGCCCTCGCCGTAGAGCACGGCCGCGAAATCACAGAGGAGATACCGGTAGCTCGCCGCGTCCTTGCTGACGCAGAGTTTTTCGACGTCAAGCTTCTCTCCCTTCGGGTTGACGAGCGCCGCGGTCAGCACGACGGTCTCGACGTTCGCGAGCGTGCCGGCGGAAAGGCGCGATCCCTTCCGGTCCGGAAGGAGGTCTTCGTTGTATTTGAGGAAATCCTTCGTATTCGCGTAAAGGATCTGCTGCTTGATCTTCTTTCCCGACTGCTCTAACTTCGTCAGCGTCAGCGGCGCGGAATAGACCGGCCCCGTTTCGCTCCGAAGCTCCGCGCTGCCGGGCTTGAACTCGTTCGCCGCATTGTAAGCGGCAAGTTCCTGCTCCAGCAAGCCCCTGTATTCGCCAAGGTCGTACTTCGCGGGATCGAAGTCGTCGATCATCACGTCCTCGACCGCAAGGTCCTGATACAGCAGAATGCCGTTGTTCGCGGCGCCGAACGCGTTGCTGCCCTTTTTGCAGCCGGAAAGCGCTGCCGCAAGGCAAAGCAGCATCGCAAGACCCGTTATCATCCATTTTTTCATCATATCGTTCCCTCTTTTCAGGCGCAGTTTCAGATCCGCTTTCAAAAGAATAATCTAAACATAAATTGTATATGATAAGCGCGCATTTTTCAAGCGGTTTTCTCGCCGGTCCGTGCGCTGCCTTTTCACTGCTTTTGAAAAACCTCCAGAAGCTCCTCGCTCGACAGGGATCTTGAGAGCATCCGGCCGCGTAAAAAACGGACGACCTGCCGGAATTCCGAAAAAACGGCCTCCGAAAGCGCGAACGAAAACAGGCGGTTCGGTGCTTCGTTCCGGACAAACGTGAACGCGTACAGCGTGCTTTCGGAGAGCGGGTATTCCGAGCCCTCCGGCGCGCAGGTCAGGCAGAGCGGTCCTAAGTACGAAGGCTTGAAAACGCCAGTTTTCAAAGGTTTCCCGCATTTCATGCAGGCGGAGAACGACGGCATCAGACCTTCGTATTCGAGAACTTTCGCCTGAAAGACCGTCCATGTGAGTTCCGGCGCCATATGCTGTTTCATGAGCGCGAGGAGCGCGTAATAGACGAGCGTCAATAAAAGGGTCCCGTCCGAATTCTCCTGCCCGACGCGGGAGGTGAGTTCCAGAACACAGCTCCCGTAGGCCGACAGAAGCGGGTCGGAAGCAAGCGGTTCAAAGTACTCGGTGATCTCCGCCGCCTGAAGGTTCATCGCGTCCCTGCCGGGATAGAGATCGAAGCGACCGAACGAAAACGGCCGCGTCTTTCCGACGAACGGACTCGTCGGCTTCCTGGCGCCCCGAACGAAGCACGAGATCCGGCCGAGTTCCTTCGTGTACAGCAGGATCCGCCGGTCGGCCTCCCCGACCGGCATCGCCGAAAGCACGATTCCATTGACGCGAACGGTATCCTGCATTTACCTCACTTCTCTTCCGGATG
>CAMZDH010000131.1 GCA_947305345.1 uncultured Lachnospiraceae bacterium
GCGCTCCAACGAAAGCGTATCGGAAAGCCCGATCGACTGAAAGACCATCCGAAGCTCATGATAGCCGTCCGGCCGCCGGCCGGCGACGTCCAGCGACAAATTGATCTTTGCCGGCGCGTTGACCGTGATCCTGTCCATCTTACAATACCGCGAGGTCTTTCCCCGCCTGATAATCTTCCATGATGCCGGAGATCGCAAGCGTGACGCTCCTTTCGATCTCGGCGTACGATCCGCCGTGACGGACCGCGTTCAAAAAATGCACGAGCTCGTAGCGGATGCCTTCGCCGTCCAGACGGTAAAAATACCGCTCGTTCCGGTCCTGGTTTTCGTAGCGGATCTCGAAGAACTCGGTCTTCCACCAGGGTGCCGCGACGTAGGCATAGCCTTCGGTGCCGGTGATCACGAGCTCGCCCTCGGACTTGACACCGTTGCCGACCTTCACGCTCGCGACCGCATTGTCATACCGGAAATCGATCCTCGTGAAGAGGTCGAACTTCGGCGCGGCCGGAGACATCTTGGAAGCGATCCGCTTTTCCTTATATGCCGTGCCGAGGAGTTCGAACACCGGCAGGAGCGCCGTCGGCCCCCAGTCCTGAAGGCTTCCCCAGCGTCTGGCAAGCGTTTCCGCCGTTTCCTTCGAAAGGTCTTCCTTGCTCGTGCAGGTCGCGTCGACCGAAACGATCTGACCGATCTTGTTGCCCTTGAGCATGAGGATCATCCGCCGGTACGCAGTGGAAAATGCGGTCTTTAAGGCCTCCATCAGCACAACGCCGTTTTCCTTCGCGAGGGCAAAAAGGGCTTCCGTCTCCTCGCGTTTCTCCGTGACCGGCGTCTCGACGATCACGTGCTTTTTCAGATCCAGCGCCGTCCGGATCTCCGAAGCGTGGCGCGCCGGATGCGAATAGATGTAGACCGCGTCGACGGTCTTCAGATACTCTTCGAGCGGCGTCTTCCCATCCCAGGCGTCCGCGGTCTCGAGGCCGTTTACGAAGGCCGCTTCCCGCCGCACCTTGTCGACGTTATTGGACGCGCCGATGAGCCCGAGTTTCACTGCATGCTCCGAACGGAGCTCCGAACTCGAGACCCCGTCGGTGCGCTCTAAATAGACCACCTCGCAGTATTCCTTCAGGTAGTCGAACTTGCCAAGCCAGTCCGAGCCGATCGCGAAGACGTCCGCGCCGTAGCGCTTGATGTCGTCGATCTTCTGCCCTTCGTATTCCTCGACGATGATCTGGTCCGCGAGGTTCAATTCCTTCAGCGCCTGGATCCGTTCGTTCAGCGGCTGCTGCACGTTGATCTTCCCGCGCGACTTGTCGTAGTCGTCGCTCGTGACCCCGACGATCAGATAATCGCCGAGCGCCTTCGCGCGTTCCAAAAGCCGGATGTGCCCGTAGTGAAGGAGATCGTAAGTGCCGTAGGTAATGACCTTTTTCATGCTTCCTCCGATCGTTCGATCTTGAAAAATGCGTCGAGAAACGCTGCCATGTCCGCCTTGGACCCGGTCGATACGCGGATGAACGGGCGGAGTAACGGATTCTGATACGGATGGACGAGGATCTTTTCTTCTTCCTGAAGCCGCCGGGCGACGGTCAGCGCGTCGCCTTTCGTGCGGACGAAGACGAAATTCGCGCTGCTCTCCGACACTTCATAGCCCGATGTCCGAAGCGTCTCGACAAAGTAACGTTTGCCTTCCTTTTCGCTTTCAATGAGGGCTTCAAGAAGCCCGGGTTCTTCGATCACGCGCTCCGCAAAGAGTAACGCTACGGAATTCACGTCGAACGTGAGCTTCCCGTTGTTTACAAAATGAATGAGCTTCGGATCCCCGATGACGGTGCCGAGCCGGAGCGCGGCGAGCGAAAAGAGCTTCGAAAACGTCCGAAGCACTAAAACATTGTCATAGGACAGCGCCGTGTCAATGAGAGAACGCTCGTAAAAATAATGGTACGCTTCGTCGATCATCACGACCGCATTTACCGAATCCGCCTTTTCGATGATCCGTCGGACGTCCGCTTCCTCGTAGACGTTTCCGACGGGGTTGTTCGGGTTCGTCAGCACCACGATCCTGGTGTCCTTTGTGATTGCGGAAAGGATCTTTTCCACCGAAATCGTGAGGTCATTATCATACGGCACCGGCACGTGGTTCAGGCCTAAAATGCAGCATTCCACCCAATACATTTCAAACGTCGGAGAGACCGTGACGACGTCCTTTCCGTGTTCGCCGAAGGTCTCGAAAACATAGCGGATCGCCATGTCGGAGCCGTTGCAGGCGGTAACGCATTCGCGCGGAACGCCGAGAAAAGCCGCGTAGGCATTTAAAAACCGGTCCGGTTCCGGATAGGTTGCAAGAAACTCCGGCGTGATTTCCTTCAGGACCTTACTGACAAATGCCTCCGGCAGCCCCGAAGGATTCTCGTTCATGTCAAAACGCCGGTAAGCCGCTCTCCCCTGCATCGGGAAGACCCGCCCGGTCGCAGCAATATCAGGATCCACGTAATAAGCCATCGTTTCCTCCAGAAGGCACACTTCGCCTTATAATACCATAGATAAGATATTGTATCATATCCTTCCGAAAAAAGCGACTACTTTTCACGCAAAAAAGAGCGTGGATTTCCACGCTCTTTTCGACAAGAAGACCCGGGGAGAAGCTCTCCCAGGGTCCATGGATCCGAAACCGGATTATTCGATGACGGAAACGACTCTGCCGGAACCGACCGTACGGCCGCCTTCACGGATAGCAAAGCGGAGGCCCTGCTCCATGGCGACGTTGTGGATCAGCTCGACCGACATCTCGACGTTGTCACCAGGCATGCACATCTTGATGTCATCAGGCAGCATGCAGACGCCGGTGACGTCCGTCGTACGGAAGTAGAACTGCGGACGGTAATTCGTCAGGAACGGCGTATGACGGCCGCCTTCTTCCTTCGTCAGGACGTACACCTGAGCCGTGAACTTGCGGTGGCAGGTGACGCTGCCGGGCTTGGCCATGACCTGGCCGCGCTCGATGTCCGTACGGTTGATGCCGCGGAGCAGCACGCCGATGTTGTCGCCGGCCTGCGCTTCGTCCAGCGTCTTACGGAACATTTCAATACCGGTTGCGACGGAGGTCTGCTTGTCTTCCTTGATGCCAAGGATCTCGACCGGGTCGCCGATGTGGAGCGTACCACGCTCGACACGGCCGGTAGCGACGGTACCACGACCGGTGATCGTCATGACGTCCTCGATGGGCATCAGGAACGGCTTGTCGGTGTCGCGGACAGGCGTCGGGACATATGCGTCGA
>CAMZDH010000132.1 GCA_947305345.1 uncultured Lachnospiraceae bacterium
GAAAGTGCAGGAAATGAAAATGACGAAAGTTAAGTCTGCAGTGAAAAAACCGAAGGAAAACAGGCTGAAAAAGGCGTTTCAATGGCTCTTTTCGGCGCCGTTCAAATGGTATGACTGGGTGCTGCTCGGCGCGCTCCTGGTCGTTCTGTTCCTGTGTTTCCAGATGCACGACCTGTTCCACACGGCAGGGTGCTCGTTCGGGTTCTTAAACGGCCATGTCCTCGATTTCTACGATTACCTCGAGGCCGCGGGCATCGACGAAGCGGGCGGTCAGGGCCTTTGGGCCTCGTACCTGCCGACGATCTATTTCATCTTCGCCGTCTGGAACGCGCCGCTCCGCCTGTTCGGGATCGTGACGACGCCGACCGCGCAGCTCCCGTTCGCCGCGATCATGTGGGCGAAGGCCCTGCCCTGCATCTTGTATCTCGGATGCGGCATCCTGATCTACCTCATCGCGAAAGAGCTCGGCATGGGCGAGCGGAAATCGAAGACCGTCATGTACGCCGCGATCACGGTGCCGGCCGCGCTGTTCGGACAGTTCATTTTAGGGCAGTACGAGAGCGTCATGCTGCTGACGGTCCTCCTCGGCGTCTATTTCTGGCTGAAGAAAAAAACGTTCTGTTTCGTATTTTGGTTCGCGATCGGCTTTACGGTGAAGTACACGGTCGCGCTGTTTTTCATTCCGCTTTTGCTCCTTCGGGAAAAGAACTTCTGGAAGATCCTGTTGCAGTTTGCCGGCTTCGCCGCGCTGTTCGCCGTGGAATTCTTACTTTTCAGCGGCAGCCCCGCGTTCCGGGCGCACGTCTTCGGCATCGGCGCCGTCAACGACGTGACGCCGATCGCGAGCGCATTCAGCGTCTTTTATGAAACGGGCTTCCAGTTCGTCAACGCGAAGTACACGGTCTACGTGGTCGTCGTCCTTCTGCTCCTCGTCTTTGCCTACAGCTATTTCGTGCCGGTGAAGAGCGAGACGGAAGAGAAGCGCTACGCGATGTTCTTTATGTGCCTGTCGTTCGCGGCGATGTTCTGCTTCACGAAGTTCCACGCGCACTGGCTCATCGCGGTGATCCCGTTCTGGACGATCACGGCGTTTCTCACGAAGCGGCCGAAGATCTATCTCATCCTCGACGGCGTCTTCATGCTGTTTTTCGTGATGCTGAATGTGCAGGCGTTCGTTTCGTTCCACGACGAAAGCTTAATGAATCACGGGATCTTAAAGTATTTCATGCCCGGCCGGCTGACCGGCGAGGGCCTCAATATGACGGAGTTTTTCAGTTTCTTAAGCCCGTCGCTCGTTCTGACGGTCGTGACGGCGCTGATGGCGGTGTTCGCGGTCTTCAAGCATCCGCGTTTCATGGCGGAGGACGCAGACCTCCTCGAAGGGCATGAAATGCGTTACATCCGCGGCCGGACGTATCTCGGCCTCGCGGTCTTCCTGATCCCCTGCCTCCTTTGCTTCATCGCGACCGTGAAGCCGCCGAAGGCGGTTTACGACGAGTCCCGGATCTCGGGCTTCGAGAGCCTGAAGGAGCAGGAGATCACGCAGGAATTCGTTGCGGAGGAGGACCGGATCTCCCGGATGAAATTCCATATCCGGACCGACGAAACGAACGAGGACACGGTCTTACACGTCTCGATCGGGGACGCGTCCGGCAATGTCCTTTATCAGACGGCGGTCGACGTCTCCGAATACCGGGACGGCGAGCGCGTGATCTTGAAACCGAAGCTTTCGGTCGAAAAAGGCGGGACCTACACGGTCCGGTTTTCTGCGGATCATGCGGTGGAAGAGGGGTCGGTCAGGATCTATACCTGCACGGAAGAGAGCGCTTATCCCGCGGCGACGGCCGGCGGCAGAGAAGCGCCTTACCATGTAACGATGAATCTCTACCGGTAAGACGGCATGATGGAAACGGAACTCATCTGCCCCTGCCATTTCGGGCTTGAGGCGGTACTGAAAAGAGAAATCACGGACCTCGGCTACGAGGTGTCGGCGACGGAAGACGGAAAAGTCACCTTCCGGGGAGACAGCGCGGCGGTCGCGAGGAGCAACATTTTTCTAAGGACCGCGGAACGCGTGCTCTTAAAGGCGGGGGCGTTTCGCGCCGTGACCTTTGACGAGCTTTTTGAAAAGACGAAAGCGCTTCCGTGGGAGGACCTTTTGCCGCGGGACGCGAAGGTGTGGGTCACGAAGGCGAATTCCGTGAAGAGCGCGTTGTTCTCCCCGACGGACATTCAGTCCGTCATGAAAAAGGCGATCGTCGAGCGGATGAAGTCCGCCTGTCACCTGGAAAGTCTTCCGGAGACCGGGGCCGCCTATCCGCTTCGCGTCTCGATCCTGAAAGACGTCGTGACGGTCGGCATCGATACTTCCGGCGAGTCGCTCCATAAGCGCGGCTACCGGACGGACACCGTGAAAGCGCCGATCTCGGAAACGCTCGCGGCTGCACTGCTCTTACTCACGCCGTGGAAGGCGGGCCGTTCTCTCGCCGATCCCTTCGCCGGTTCCGGCACGTTCCCGATCGAGGCCGCGCTCATCGCGACCCGTACCGCGCCGGGGCTGAACCGCTCGTTTCTCGCGGAAAACTGGGGAAACCTCGTTCCGAAACAGGCGTGGTACCGGGCAGCGGAAGAGGCGATGGACCTGCAGGACCTGTCCGCTCCGATGGAACTCTACGGCGCTGACATTGATCCTCAGGCGATCCGGAGCGCGAAGGAAAACGCGGACCGCGCGGGCGTTCTGGAGAGGATCCGCTTTGAAGTCCGTGACGTGAAGGACTTTTACGTTCCGGGGAGCTTCGGCTTCGTCGTCACGAATCCGCCGTACGGCGAACGGCTGTCGGAAAAGAAGGCGCTCCCGGAGCTCTACGCGGTGCTCGGCGACCGGTTCGAGGCGCTCGACCGTTGGTCCATGTACCTCATCACCTCGTTCGAGGAGGCCGAACGCTATATCGGCCGCAAGGCGGACCGGAACCGGAAGATCTACAACGGCATGCTGAAAACGTATTTTTATTCTTTTCTCGGGCCGAAACCCCCGAAGGATAAGGAATGAACGATGAAGATCCTGTTCGTGACAAGCAATGAAGACAAGATGCGGGAGATCCGGGAGATCCTGACCGGGCTTCCTCTGGAAATACAGTCCCTAAGGGAAGCGGGACTTCATCCGGAGATCGTCGAGGACGGCGATTCGTTTCAGGAAAACGCGCTGATCAAGGTCCGCGCCCTGCCGCTCACGGAAGACGTGATCTTCATGGCGGACGACTCCGGA
>CAMZDH010000133.1 GCA_947305345.1 uncultured Lachnospiraceae bacterium
GTTCCGTCAGTTTCCGGTGGAGCGCCAGGATCTCCGGTTCTTTCTCAACGTCCGCTTCCGTGATCTCGATGATATGATCGGCCCTGCCCGCCGTCGAAACCGCGTAATGCCCCATCATTTCCTTCAGACGGTCTGTCTGCGGGTGCACTTCGACCGTCCGTCCGCAGATTTTTAAGAAAAATGTCTCTCTGCTCATGCTTCGAAAATGCCTGCCTCCTGCATTTTCTGAAGGATGGCCCGGACGTCCTTTTCCGCCGTTTCGCGGTCGATTTCATAGTCCAAAACGAAGCGGTCCACGATCTCTTCCTCGGTCCTGCCTGCTTCGACCGCGTCCCAGATCTCCCGCGCGGAGCCGTTCAGCTTGATCATGCCCCTGAAGCCGTTTGCGGCTTCTCCGGTCGGGACCACAACGGTTTCGCCCATGATTTCCCGTTTTACAAATCCAGCCTTGATTTTCATCTTGAATCCTTTCCCTGGTGATTCCATAAATATTCAAGTTTACTTTATCACAAAAGCATCCAACACGCAAACGCATTTTATATAAATAATTAAATATAAAATGCCCCCGGACCGCGTCCGGGGGCGTGCTGTCTTTTGCTGAAACCGCATCAGAAAATGCCCTGTGCCATCATGGCTTCCGCGACCTTCTCAAAGCCCGCGATGTTCGCGCCGGCGACCAGGTCGTAGCCGAGGCCGTAGCGCTCTGCCGCCGCGACGGACGCGTTGTAGATGTTGGTCATGATCTCGTGCATCTTCTTGTCGACTTCCTCCGCGCTCCAATAGAGGCGCTCCGCGTTCTGCGCCATTTCCAGTTCGGAAACCGACACGCCGCAGGCATTGACGGCCTTCGACGGAGCGACGACCATATGCTTCTGTCCCTTTAAGAACTCGAGCGCGTCGTTCGTGGTCGGCATGTTCGCGACCTCGATGTAATAGCGGACGCCGGAAGCGGCGATCTTCTTCGCCCACTCCAGGTTGACGTCGTTCTGCGTCGCCGCCGGCATGTAGATGTCGACGTCCTGAACGCCCCAGCACTTCGTGCCCGGCACGAACTTCACGCCGAACTTCTTCGCGTACGGCTCGCAGTGCATCGGATCCTTCGCGCGCATCTCGAGGATGTAGTTCAGCTTCTCTTCGGTCGTGACGCCTTCCGGATCATAAATGTATCCGTCGGGACCCGCGAAATACGTGACCGCCGCGCCGAGCTCCGCCGCCTTCTTCATAATGCCCCAGCCGACGTTGCCGTAACCGGAGACCGCGATCTTCTTGCCCTTGATGTCTTCGTTGTCGTGCTTTAACACTTCCAGGAGATAGTAAACCGCGCCAAAGCCGGTCGCTTCCGGGCGCAGGATCGAACCGCCGGTCGACAGCGCTTTTCCGGATAATGCGCCAAACTCCGCCGCGCCTTTGATGCGGCGGTACTGGCCGTAAAGATAACCGACCTCCCGTCCGCCGACGCCGATGTCGCCCGCCGGGCAGTCGATGTCCTGTCCGATGTGCCGCTGCAGTTCCGTCATATAGGACTGGCAGAAACGCATGATCTCACCGTCGGAACGGCCCTTCGGATCGAAGTCGGAGCCGCCCTTTGCGCCGCCGATCGGCAGGCAGGTCAGCGCGTCCTTGAAGGTCTGTTCAAAACCGAGGAATTTGATGATTGAAAGGTTGACGGACGGGTCAAAACGAAGACCGCCCTTGTACGGCCCGAGCGACGCGTTGTACTGTACGCGGTAGCCGCGGTTGACGTGATGCTTTAACTGGTCGTCCATCCAGGTGACCCGAAACTCCACGACACGCTCCGGCTCGACCATACGCTCTAAAATGCAGGCATCCTCGTATTCGGGATGAGCATTGAGGAGCGGTTCCACCGAGCGGAAAACTTCTTCCACAGTCTGAAGGAATTCAGGCTCATTTGCGTTCTTGGCGCGCGTTTCCGCCAAGACCCTCTCAAGATATGCATTCATTTGCAGATCCCCTCCTGTTTTTTCATCGGGCGGCGCCTTTGCCGTCCACATGGAGTGTATCACAAGGCGCAGTTTTCTGCAAGCAAAACGGCGGAAAACCAAAGGGATTTTCCGCCGTTTGAAAGGGTGTTCAAAATGAACTGTTATTTTGCTTTTTTCCGCTTGATCAGGATGGTTGCGATCGCCGCGGATGCCGCAAGAAATACTGCAGCCGCGATGCCGATCAGGACCCAGTCGAGGGGCTTCAGTCCCTTTTCCTCCCGGCCTTTCTTGGGATCGACGATGGCTTGCTCTCCGTCTGTCGGTTCGCCTTCCGCGATCTCGCCGGAAGCCTCTTCCGTCTCTTCCAGAGACGTCTCCTCCTCCGCGCTCGTTTCGGGCTCCGGCTCCGTGACCGTCACGACCTCCGGCGTCGCTTCCGGACTCGTCAGATCCCGGTAATCAACATCGATCTCATCCGGGGCTTTCGTCGTTTCCGCGGGCGTATCACCGGCTTTCGACGTTTCCTCCGGGGCGGCCGTCGTTTCCGACGGATCCTGCCCGAAATACAGCGGATGGTCCGTATCGTACTGATAGATCACGAGATAATCGCCCGCGACCGCATTTTCTCCGACGGTCACGCCGTCCGGGATCAGAATGCGGTTGACCCTGCAGTCTTTCAGCGCGTTATCCGCGATGTGAACGACTTTGCAGTTCTGGATCGACGAGGGGATCGTGAGGGTCTTTTCCGTTCCGCCGTAACCGGTGATCGTCAGCAAGCCCTCTTCGTTTCTGTACGTCAGGCCGTTGAGGCTGTATTCCTTGTCGTCGTTCTGGATATAGGTATACGCCTTGCTTTCCACGTTATAGTTCCGGATCACGGTCACGAGATCCGGCACCGCGTTTTTTTCAAGCGTCGTAACGGTATCCGGGATCCGGACCGTTTGGACAGCGAACCACTTCGATTCCCCGCCTTCCACCGCGCTCAGTTTTTTCAATTTTTCCTTGATCGCCCCCGATTCGATGGTCGCGACCGGCATCTGCCCGAGGCTTGCCGGGATCGTCAGCACGCCGTCGTCAGTCATGCTGAACGCGGTGTAGCATTCTTTGATCGTCACCGCGCCGTCCACTTTGTAATATTTGAAGCCTGCCTCGGTATAGACCGTCTTCGATTCTTCCGTTTCAGACGCGACTGCCGGCACCGCAGCAAAACACGCCGCGAAAAGTGCCAGCAGGATCGTCAGTTTGATTCTCTTTTTCACAAAACCCTCCAGGGACCGGGAAA
>CAMZDH010000134.1 GCA_947305345.1 uncultured Lachnospiraceae bacterium
AACGGCAGCCGCATCACCCCGATCGTCAACGAACTGAACGGCGAGAAGGTCGACGTCGTCGAATGGGACGAGAACCCCGCGTTCTTCGTCGAGAACGCATTGTCGCCCGCAAAGGTCGTCGCGGTGGCGGCCGATGAGGACGAGAAGACGGCGCTTGTCGTCGTCGCGGACAACCAGCTGTCGCTCGCGATCGGCATGAAGGGACAGAACGCCCGCCTGGCCGCGAAGCTGACCGGTTATAAGATTGACATCAAATCCGAATCGCAGGCCCGTGAAGAAGGCCTCTTTGACGAATACGACGAAGAGAACGAAGAGGTCTACGAGGAGGAGCAGGCGGAGGCTTCCGAGAACGAATGAGGAAGGGCGATACGGGCTTTCGGCTCTGCGTGTCCTGCAGGACGTTCAAACGGCAGGAGGAACTGCTCCGCGTGACGAAAACGGACGCGGGCTACATCTGGCAGCCGGAGCCGACCGTCCACGGACGGAGCGCCTATGTCTGCAGGAAAGCGTGCTGCATTGAAAGAATGCGTTCACGCCGCCTTTTGAACAGGAGCTTCAAGGCGTCCGTGCCGGATGAAGTTTACGAAGCCGTGCCCGTGGAGGAAAACCATGAATGATCCGGTGCTGTTTGCGGTCTCGCTTGCGATGAAGGCCGGAAAACTGACTTCCGGCGAAACCGCGGTGCTCGACAGCGTCTTAAAGGAAAAGGCGAAGCTCGTGATCCTCGCTGCCGACGCATCGGACAACACGAAAAAACGGTTTCATGACAAATGCGCCTACCGGCAGATCCCCGTGCTCGAATACGGCACCCGGGAAACGCTCGGACACGCAGTCGGAAAGGAAATGCGCTCCAGCATGGCCGTGCTGGATGATCATTTGAAAACGCTGATATTAAGCAAGGCGAATAAGGAGTAATATGGCGAAACTGAGAGTTCATGAACTTGCGAAAGAGTTGGGCATTTCGAGCAAAGAGATCCTCGCGTATCTTGGCGCAGGGTATTCGGTTCAGTCGGGGCTGACCGAAGGCGAGGTCCTTGCGGTCAGGAAGAGCCACGAGGAGTCGATCCGCGGCAAACAGCTCGAAAAGCGGGCCGTGCTCGTCAAAGCGCCGAAGAAGGACCCTTCGGCCGCTCCTGCGGCGCCGAAGACCGAGGGCGAAGCGGAGGAGAAGAAACCGGAGGCCGTAAAGCAGCCTGAGTCCGCGGAAGCGAAGGGCGATGAACCGAAAAAGAAAAAGCCGGTCTTCGTCTTCCGGCCCGAGAATTCCAGGACTTCCTTCGGAGACAAATTCCAGAAGAATCCGCGAACGGGCGATGGAAAGACCGTAACGGCGCGTCCGGAGGACAAGACGTCTTCGACGGGCCGCATTAAGGCGAACGTGCCGACGACCGCGGAGCAGTACCGCGAGATCAAGCAGAAGGAAGAAGAGGCCGAGCGTGCCGCGAAGGAAGCCGCGGAGAACGCGGCAAAGGAAGCAACGCGCCAGGCGGAAGAAACTGCTAAGGCGGAGGCGGCCGCAAAGCAGGCGGCCGAGGAGGCTGCAAAGAAGGCAGAAGAAGCGGCGGCGGAAGAGGCAAAGAAGGCGGCGGAGGCCGCGAAGAAGGCGGCGGAAGAGGCGAAGAAGGCTGAAAAAGCGGAAAAGAAGGCTGAGGAAACGGAAAAGAAGGCTGAAAAGCCGGAAAAGAAGGCCGAGAAGCCGGAAAAGAAGGAAACGGAAAAGCCTCAGGAAGAAAAGAAGGAAACGCCCCCCGCAGCGGAGCCCGCGAAGAAACCCGCGCTCAACATTGTCGGCCGCGTGGACTTAAACCGTGTCCGCGAAGCGGAGGAACAGCATTCCGGCGAGCGGAAAGGCATGTTCAGCAAGGGCGGACGCGTCCATTTCGTCGACAACCGTTCGAAGGACGGCGCGGGCACCGGCAAAGGCGGCTATCAGGGCAAGGGACGCCCGGGCGAAGGCGGCTTCAATAAGGACGGCCGGCCGGGAAATGGCGCCAAGACGAACCGCGGCATTTTCTCGAAGGACGGAAAACCGGGCGCAGGGACGCACGTGCACGTCGCCGCCGGTACGGGCACAGGCGACAAGATGGTCTCGAAGGGCGACGTCCGCGGCAAGAAGAGCAACTATAAGAACGACAGGGACCGCAACAACGTCGACAAGACCGGAAAGAACGCGGAGAACTTCAGGAACCTGACGAAGACGCAGGGGAAGAAGCACGAGGAGAAGCAGGAAGAGGTCATCAAGATGATCGTCCTGCCGGAGACCATCACGATCAAGGACCTTGCGGACAAGATGAAGATGAAATCTTCGGAGCTCATCAAAAAGCTGTTCCTGCAGGGCAAGATGATGACCGTGAATTCGGAGCTGACGTACGAAGAAGCCGAGAATCTCGCGTTGGAATATGAGATCCTGTGCGAAAAAGAGGTGCAGGTCGACGTGATCGAGGAACTGCTGAAGGAGGGCGAGGAAGACGAGACGCTGATGGTCAAGCGGCCGCCGGTCGTCTGCGTCATGGGTCACGTTGATCACGGCAAGACTTCGCTCCTCGACGCGATCCGTTCGACGAACGTCACGAGCCGCGAGGCAGGCGGCATTACGCAGCACATCGGCGCTTACATGGTGGAATGCAAGGGAGAAAAGATCACCTTCCTGGATACGCCGGGTCACGAAGCATTCACGGCCATGCGGATGCGCGGCGCGATGGCGACCGATATCGCGATCCTCGTGGTCGCCGCGGATGACGGCGTGATGCCGCAGACCGTCGAAGCGATCAATCACGCGAAGGCGGCCGGCGTCGACGTCATCGTCGCGGTCAATAAGATCGATAAGCCGGCGGCAAACGTCGACAAAGTCAAGCAGGAACTCATGGAATACGGGCTCGTCTCCGAGGAATGGGGCGGCAATACGATCTTTGTCCCGGTCTCCGCGAAGACGCACCAGAACATCGATCAGCTTCTGGAGATGATCCTTCTGGTTACCGAGGTCAAGGAACTCAAGGCGAATCCGAACCGCGAGGTCCGCGGCATCGTCATTGAGGCAAAGCTCGACAAGGGCCGCGGCCCGGTCGCGACCGTGCTCGTACAGAAGGGCACGCTGAAGACCGGTGATTTCGTGTCCTGCGGCTCCTCGTACGGCCGTGGGCGCGCGCATCTCGACGCCGACGGCCACCAAAGGAAGGCGGCGCAGCCATCAACCCCGGTCGAGATAAACGGCAG
>CAMZDH010000135.1 GCA_947305345.1 uncultured Lachnospiraceae bacterium
GCAGGATCGGATAGCATTTGCCGATTCCCGTCAGGAAAACCACGGAATTCGGCGATGTACGTCCTTCTGTCAAAGGCGTGTTTACACCGTCGGATCTGAACCCGGTCCTGCCGGACTTCATCACCGGCGCGCTTAAAGCGTCGATTCCGGCGTTCGGAAGGAAAATCCGGGGGTTCGACCGGAAAGACGCGCTGCTTTACGGCGCGGAAACCAGGACCTCGGCACCGCTTCGGATCTTAAGAGACGACCGGCACGAGTCGCTGATCCGCGGCATTTATCCCATCGGCGAGGGCGCGGGATATGCCGGCGGCATCGTTTCCAGCGCGGCAGACGGCATCGCGACCGCGGAACTTTTGTTTCAGCGTCTTTCGGAGGAGTTGGGATGAAGATCCGCCTGATCGCCGTCGGAAAACTCAAGGAAGCGTTCTTCCGGGACGCGGTTGCCGAGTATGAAAAGCGTCTCGGACGATACGCGGATCTCGAGATCGTCGAGATCGAGGACGAGAAGACGAAAGAGGACGCGTCTCCCCGCGAAAACGCGCTCGTCCTTGAAAGAGAAGGCGCGCGTATGCTGAAACGGATTTCGGACAGGGAGCATGTCGTCGCGCTTTCGATCGACGGTCAGGCATTCGACAGCGAGGCCCTTTCCATGCGTGTCGAAGCGCTGCAATCTACCGGGAAAACCGTCGACTTTCTGATCGGCGGCTCGCTCGGTCTTTCCAAGGAAGTCCTGCAGCGCGCCGACGAACGGTGGTCCTTCTCAAAACTGACGTTTCCGCATCAATTGATGCGCGTGATTTTTTTGGAACAGTTGTACCGCGGCTTCAAGATCTTAAAACACGAGCCGTATCACAAATAGAGACTACTGGAGGAAAGAAAAATGCCAACATTTTTATCTGTGATCATCTGGATCCTGGCAGGGCTTACCGCATTGGCCCTTCTGCTGCTCATCGCGATCGCGTTTCTTCTGTATTTCGTGGTCTACGCGCGGAACATCCCGAAATACGCGACGCCGCTTCTCGGCGGTCATATGGACAGTGATCTGTCCGACCCTGCCGAAGTGAAGCGGATCGAACTCGCGAAGGAGACGGAAGAGTACGTCGAAACGCGTGAATACGATGAAATGCATACGCAGTCCTTCGACGGTTTACGGCTCTATGCCCGGCTTTTGAAGGGCGATCCGGCCTCCAAGCGCGTCGCGATCCTGATCCACGGCTACCATTCGAGCGCGACGCTGGATTTCGGCGGCATGGTGCAGTTCTATCACAAAAAAGGCTACCACGTGCTCCTGCCGGACGGCCGCGCACACGGAAAATCCGAAGGCAAGCTTCTGGGCTTCGGCTGGCTCGACCGGAGAGATGCGATCTCCTGGTGCAAGAAAGTCATCCGCATGTTCGGACCGGAGGCTGAGATCATCCTGGCCGGCGTATCGATGGGCGCGGCTGCTGTCATGATGGCGAGCGGCGAAGAGGATCTGCCACGGCAGGTCAAGGTGCTCATCGAGGACTGCGGCTTCAGTTCGACCATCGCCCAGTTTGAGTACATGTTCCCGAAGGAGGCCGCGTTTTTACGGAAGCCGGTCTTGTTCTTCGATAATCTGATCTCGCTCATTTTCAACCATTATTCGCTTTACAAGGCTTCATCGGTCAAACAGCTCGAAAAGAACACCCGACCGATCATGCTGATCCACGGCGCCGAGGACACCTTCGTTCCCGCGAGCATGCTCGATGAAAACGCGGACGCGGCCCAGACATTCAAGAGGATTCTCGTCGTTCCGGGCGCGGAGCACGCGAAGGCTTACGACCAGAATACGGAAAAATATGAAGCGGCGGTCAGCCAGTTCCTTGCCGATACGATCGGCCTGTGACGCATTTTTTCTAAATATAAAAAGAAAAAGTGCTTGCAAAACCCCAGTCTTTGTGTTATATAATTAGAGTTTTCATGTATAAGCACGCATCCGGACGTCCCCTACGGTGCCTCATTGGTCTCGGGGCCGGATGAAGGATGCGGAAGAAAAAACCAAAAAGGAGAAGAAAAAAATGTACGTGATCTCAATGAAACAGCTCTTGGAAGCAGGCGTCCATTTCGGACATCAGACGAGACGGTGGAACTCCAAGATGGCGCCCTACATCTACACGGAGCGCAACGGCATCCACATCATCGACCTTCAGAAGACCGTCTACATGGTCGACACCGCTTATAAAGCCGTCGCGGACATCGCGGCGCAGGGCGGCACGATCCTGTTCGTCGGCACGAAGAAGCAGGCGCAGGACGCGATCCGCGAAGCGGCGGAGAAGAGCGGCATGTATTACGTCAACCAGCGCTGGCTCGGCGGCATGCTGACGAACTTTAGGACGATCCAGTCCCGCATTACCCGTCTGCACGCGATCGAACGCATGTCGGAAGACGGCACGTTCGACGTCCTCCCGAAGAAGGAAGTCATCCAGATCAAGAAAGAATGGGAGAAGCTCGAGAAGAACATCGGCGGCATCAAGAACATGAAGAAACTGCCGGACGCGATCTTCATCGTCGACCCGAAGAAGGAGCACATCTGCGTGCAGGAAGCGCATTCGCTCGGCATTACCCTGATCGGCATGTGCGATACGAACTGCGACCCCGAAGAGCTCGATTACGTGATCCCCGGCAACGACGACGCGATCCGTGCCGTCAAGCTGATCGTCGACGCGATGGCGAACGCGATCGTGGAAGCGAACCAGGGCGAAGCGCAGGAAGTCTCCGCACCGGCGGAAAACGCGGAAGAAGCGGCCGAGGAGACCGTAGCGGAAGCAGAAGAAGCCAAGGTCGAAGAGGCTGAGGAAGAGAAGACCGAGGAAGCATAATCGTCGGATTAACGACATAAAGTGGAGGAAATCAAATGAACGTTACCGCTGCAATGGTAAAAGAATTACGTGAACTGACCGGTGCCGGGATGATGGACTGCAAAAAGGCCCTCGCGGAAACCGACGGCAATATGGACGAGGCTGTGGAGTTCTTAAGAAAGAAAGGACTTGCGGGCGTCGAGAAGAAGGCGGGCCGGATCGCCGCGGAAGGCATGGTCTGGAATCTGGTCTCCGATGATGAAAAGAAGGCTGTCTCCGTCGAAGTGAACTCTGAAACGGACTTCGTCGCGAAGAACGCGACCTTCCGTGAGTATGTCGCGGAAGTCGCCGCGCAGGC
>CAMZDH010000136.1 GCA_947305345.1 uncultured Lachnospiraceae bacterium
GAAGAAGCGGGCGTTCTGAAAGGCTCGGGCCGGTCGATCCCCGCCTATCCGATGTCGGAAGCGCTGCACGGCGTTCAGGACCTCCTTTTACGGTTCGGCGGTCATGCCCAGGCCGCGGGGTTCAGTTTGAAAATAGAGAATCTCGAAGCCTTCCGGCGCGCGATCAACGAAAAGACCGTTTTGACGGAGGAAGACCTCCTTCCGACGGTCTATGTCGATGCCCGGGTGCCGTTTGCATACCTGACGGAAAAACTCGTCGGGGAGCTTTCGCTTTTAGAGCCGTTCGGGACGGACAACGACCGGCCGCTCCTTGCCGTTGCGCACGCGACGCTCCGCCGGATCAGGATCCGGGGCGCGAACCGGAACGTGATGATCCTGGACCTCATGGACGAATACGGATCCCGCCTCGAAGGGAAGATCTTCGGCGACTATTCGAAGGTGACGGACGCGATCCTCGACGGCTACGGCGAGGAAATGCTTGAGAAGACGCTCTTGGAAGAAACCGTGAACCTCGATCTCGCCTTCACGTTCCAGCCGGAGATCAATGAATTCCAGGGCCGGAAAAGCATTCAGCTGATGATCCGAAACTGTTGCAAGATCCCGCGGAAAAGTGTATAATATCACATTAGTTTTTCGCGTTTTTAGAACGTAATAAGAGGGAAGGAGGGGAAGCACGGATGACCGATAAAAATCAGCAGATGGTCCAGAACACGCTGGATTCTGAAGTGAAGATCGCATTGTCGGTGGATTATACGCCGCCGGAAAAGCTCTATGAGCAGCTGTTGTCGGAGATCCGGAAGTATCACCCCTCCGACGACATATCGATGATCGAAAAGGCGTACGAGCGCGCCCGGTCGGCCCACGAGGGGCAGGTGCGGAAATCCGGCGAGCCTTACATCATCCATCCGCTGAACGTCGCGCTGATCCTGGCGGAGCTCGAACTCGACAAGGAGACGATCGTCGCGGGGCTCCTGCACGACGCGCTGGAAGACACGATGATGACCTACGACGACATCGCGAAGGAATTCGGCGCCGAAGTCGCGGACCTCGTCGAGGGCGTTACGAAGATCACGCACATCGACTGGGGCATGGACCGCGAGGACATTGAAGCGGAGAACCTCCGGAAGATGTTCATGGCGATGGCAAAAGACATCCGCGTCATTCTGGTCAAGCTTGCCGACCGCCTCCACAACATGCGGACCTACAAATACTGGTCGCCGGAGACGCAGAAGCGGAAGGCCAAGGAAACGATGGAGATCTTTTCTCCGGTCGCGGACCGGCTCGGTATCAGCAAGATCAAGATCGAGCTCGACGACCGGTCGCTCGCGATCCTGCATCCCGAGGTCGTCGAGGATCTGACGAAGAAGCTCGCGTCGACGCATACGGACCGGGACCGCTTCATCGAGACGAAGAAGGCCGAGATCGGCAAGAAGATGGCGGACGAGGGCATCAAGGCGGAGGTCGTCGGCCGCGCGAAGCACCTGTTCAGCATTTACAAGAAAATGCGGCGGCAGAACAAGACGCTCGACCAGATCTACGACATTTTTGCGATCCGCGTGCTCGTGAACAGCGTCATCGACTGCTACGCGGCGCTCGGCGTCGTGCATGAAATGTATACGCCGCTTCCGGGGCGCTTCAAGGATTACATCGCGATGCCGAAGCCGAACCGGTACCAGTCCCTGCACACGACGGTCATCGGCACGGACGGCGTTCCGTTCGAGATCCAGATCCGGACGTTTGAAATGCACCGTATTGCGGAATACGGTATCGCGGCGCATTGGAAATACAAGGAAAAGGGGTCGGTCGCGGCCGGCACGACCGCGGAAGAGCAGAAGCTCGCGTGGCTCCGCTCTATCATGGACTGGCAGACGTCCGACAGCAAGGAATTCGTGAACCTTGTGAAAGAAGATTTCGATCTCTTCTCGGGCGAAGTTTACTGCTTCACGCCGAACGGCGAGGTCAAGACGCTGCCGTCCGGCTCGAATACGATCGACTTTGCCTATTCTATCCATTCGGCGGTCGGCAACCGTATGGTCGGCGCGAAGGTGAACGGCCAGCTCGTCCCGATCGAATACGAGATCCAGAACGGCGACCGCATTGAGATCATGACGAGCCAGAACTCCAGGGGCCCGTCGATGGACTGGCTGAAGATCGTCAAGAGCTCGCAGGCCCGGAACAAGATCAATCAGTGGTTCAAGACGCAGAACAAGGAAGACAACATTTCCCGCGGAAAAGACCTGTTCAATGCGTACTGCAAGGCGAAGAGCATCAACGTTTCCGAGATCACGAAACCGGAATACGTGAACGCCTGTCTGTCGAAATACCGGTATCCCGACTGGGATTCCGTGATGGCGGCGATCGGGCGCGGCGGCCTGAAGGAAGGCCAGATCGCGAACAAGCTCCTCGACGAAAAGAAGCGCGAAGAGCGGGAAAACCTGACTGACGAGGACATTTTAAGGAGCATCGAGGAAAGCGGAAAAGTCCGCGTGCCTTCCGTGAAGCCCGTGCGCGGCATCCTGGTCGAGGGTCTGCACGACCTGTCGGTCCGGTTCTCGCATTGCTGCAATCCGGTGCCCGGCGACGAGATCGTCGGCTACGTGACGCGGGGGCGCGGCATTTCGATCCACCGGACGGACTGCACGAACATCCTGTCGCTTCCGGATTCTGAAAAGGCGCGGCTGATGAAGGCAGACTGGGCGAAGACCACGGAAGAGGACCAGACCTCGAAATACGCGACGCAGATCAAGATCTTCAGCAACAACCGGATCGGGCTGTTCGCGGACATTTCGCGCGTCATGACCGAAAACAACATCGACATCCAGGCGGCGTCGTCCCGCGTCAACAAGCAGGGGCAGGCGACGATCGAACTGTCCTTTGACGTCACGAGCATTCAGGAGATCGAGCGGCTGATCGCGCGGCTCCGCCAGGTGACCGGCGTCATCGATATCGAAAGGAGCGCAGGCTGAAGTATGGAAATCAGGACGTACATCGTTGGCGGATTGGAGACGAACTGCTATCTGGCGTTTGACCCGGAGACGAAACGGGGCTTTGTGGTGGATCCCGGCTCGGATCCCGAATCCATTCTGGAGGGCATCCGGAAGGAAGGCGTCACGGTCGAGGCTTTCCTCCTGACGCACGGTCACTTTGACCA
>CAMZDH010000137.1 GCA_947305345.1 uncultured Lachnospiraceae bacterium
GGTGATATACATATTATCTTTATAGTGATCCCAGTGACCGGAGGTCTCCCAAAGCACCCGGTTCAGGACGATCGGTGTCTGGATCTCGACGTAACCCGCCTTCCGGTGGACTTTCCGCCAGTGCTCCATCAGCGTATTCTTTAAAATGACGCCGTGCGGCAGGAAAAACGGGAACCCGGGGCCGTAATCCGACAGCATGAAGAGATCGAGCTCGCGGCCGAGTTTCCGGTGGTCGCGCTTCTTTGCCTCTTCGAGCATCGTTAAGTACGCGTCGAGTTCTTCCTTCTTGCCGAATGCGGTCGCGTAGATCCTCGTCAGCATCTTGTTCTTTTCAGAACCGCGCCAGTACGCGCCTGCGATGTTCATCAGCGAGAACGCCTTTCCGACGCCCTTCGTGCTCATGAGATGCGGGCCCGCGCAGAGATCGGTAAAGTCACCCTGCCTGTAAAGCTGATCGGCTCGCCCTCCGGCAGATCCTCGATGAGTTCGACCTTGTACGGTTCGTTCCGGTCCTTCATGAACTGAATGGCTTCGTCCCGCGGGAGTTCAAAGCGCTCGATCGGAAGGTCTTCCTTCACGATCTTCCGCATTTCCTCTTCGATCTTCTTTAAGTCGTCCGCGGTGATCGGCGTCTCAAAATCGAAATCATAGTAGAAGCCGTCGGCAATGCTCGGGCCGATGGCGCATTTGGTATTGGGATACAGGCGCTTCACGGCCTGGGCCAGTACGTGGGAGCAGCTGTGCCGGAGCGTCGACAGGCCTTCCTTGTCCTGGGCCGTCAGAATGCTCACGGCCGCGTCTTCCGAGATCACGGTGCGAAGGTCCACGGCCTTCCCGTTCACTTCGCCCGCGCAGGCAACTCTTGCCAGGCCTTCCGACAGGGACTTCGCGAGGTCGATCACGGAGATCGGCTGATCGAATTCCCTGATCGATCCGTCTTTCAATGTCAGTTTCATTTTTCTCTCCTCCTTTGCCAACTAAAACGCCCCTTTCAAAGGACGTTTGACGTCTTTCGAAAGGGGCGTGCACTATTACACGCGGTTCCACCCTTATTCGCGCCGGTATTCCGGCACCTTCATTGTTCGCACTCACGCGGCGTCACGTGCCCGATTAAGGGCCGCTCCGAGGTGGTTTTCACAGAACCCATCCGCCAAGACGCTCACACCGTCCGTCTCTCGCTTTCGCCTCACGGGAACGCTACTGTCCTCATCAACGCTTTACCTGCTTATTGTAGCATGTTTTTTTAAAATGTAACGTGGTTTCTACGACGCGTTTACTCTGCTTCGCCGTCCGACGTTTCCGGACGGATCAAGTCGGCGGCGTTGATCAAAAGGCCGCCGTCCTTGCCGCTCACGATGTAGGGGAGCTTGCCGTCCCAGCCCTGGGCGTACAGATAGTCGATCAGGGTGTCCGTGATCGAGGCCGCGAGCTTCGTGTTCGCCTCGGCTTCCGCCTCGGCTTTCTTTAAGACTTCATAGGCCGCCGCGTCCGCATTGACCTTTTTCACGTCCGCCGCTGCCTGCGCTTCGATGATCTTCTGCTCCGCCTCGGTCTGCGCGCGGAGCTTGTTCTGCGCGGCGACCTGCTTCGCCTCGACGGCGTCGGTGAACGCCTCGGTGAAGTCCATGTCCTCGATCGACGTCGAGACGACATCGATATTGTAGGATTTCAGTTTTTCGGACAGGACGGTCTCAATGTCGTTCGCGAGGGAATCCCGCTTGCCGACGAGGTCCTCAGCCGTATACTGCGCGGTCGCGACCTTGACGGACTCCGCGATGTTCGGCGTAATCACGGTATCGTAATACGCCTCGCCAACCGTGCTGTAAAGCGTCATCGCGTCCTTCTTGGAGATCTGATAGTTGACCGTGTAGATCATTTTCACTTCCTGAATGTCGGAGCTGAAGCAGGCGAGGTTCTCGGTCCTTTTCTGCACGCGGTTGTCCATGAGCACGATCTTTTCCCACGGTGCCTTCATGTGGAAGCCGCTGTCCAGCGTATAATCCGCGACCCGTCCGAAGACCGTCACGACGCCGGTATGACCGGTCGGCACGGTGGTCACACAGGTGTAGGCGACCGCGAGCACACAAACGACGGCGCCGATTGCGATGAAATACTTTTTCTTCAGCGTGACCGCGAGGATGATGCCTGCGACCAGCGCAACGATGGCGAAAATGATCATAATGTTCCTCCTAAAAAAGTTGGTTTCAGTTTATTGAAAGCATAACGATGCTTTTCTTTCCAGCAGCATAGCGCATTCTTTAATGCGTGACGCTGAGGACGTACTAATAGATCTTCCGGCAGGTCGCAACGCAGAGATCGTCGATGCCGTTCAGGAAGATGATCTTCGCGGACTGGACGATCGACGCGACCTCCGAGACCGCGCGCGTTTCGTCCTGTTCAAGCGCTTCCTTCAGGGCCGAATTGACCGCCTGTCCGGCAGACGAGGGGTTCTTGCCCGCGAGAAACGAGACGAGAACCACGGACGCAACGGATATCAGGATCCACACCGTAAGGCGTAATGCACTTTTCATCTCTTGAGACGATCTTCCTTAAAGGTTTTTTACAGCCAGCCGCCGTCGATCCGGAGGACCTGGCCGGTCAGATATTTCGGCGCGACGGAGAGGTAATAGATCACGTCCGCTACTTCCTCCGGCCGTCCCATGCGGCCGACCGGGATCGCGTCGACAAGCGCCTGGACCTCTTCTTCGGTGTAACTATCGTTCATCTTTGTATCGATCAGCCCGGGCGCGACCGCGTTGACGGAAATGCCGGACGGCGCGACCTCCTTCGCGAGCGAACGCGTAAATGCTTCGAGCCCGCCCTTTGTCGCCGCGTATTCGACCTCCATCGAGCATCCGACGCTCCCGTAGACGGAGGAGACGTTGATGATTGTTCCGGATCTTCTCGCGATCATGTCCGGCAAAAGCGCCTTGGTCAGGCGGATCGCGCCCGATAGGTTCGTATGCAGGATTTCCTGATAAAACGCGTCTTCAGAGGCCTGAAAAAGCACGTCTTTCGCGATTCCGGCATTGTTGACGGCATGACGGTCTTTCAGAACGGCCGCGCGCTCAAGCGGGACTTCCGCAAGTTCCGCATCCGCGAAACCGCCACGCAGAACGACTACGCCTCCATGCGCGAGGCGGTGGAG
>CAMZDH010000138.1 GCA_947305345.1 uncultured Lachnospiraceae bacterium
AAGATCGCCGAAATACTTGTTGACCTTTCGTTCCAGAAGCGCGGACAGGAGCGAACGCCGCACGTATTCGATGCCTTCCATGACTTCCTCGTAGTTGTCGAAATATACGAGGGCCATGACGGCTTTTTCTTCCTCTAATGTTTTCTTGTAGTACAAAAGGTCCGTCTCATCCGTGAGATGGATCAGGTTCAGGCCGGCGCTCTTGCGGTCGGAAAGGGAGGCGTGCCCCTCGGAAAGCGCTTCCGGCGCCCGCGCGACCGACAGGGCGTACTGCCGCCCCTCGTGCGTCACGTGGAGTTCCTTCTCGTCCGCGATGCGGATCTGTGCCGTCTCCGGAAAGAGCTCCGGCAGGTTTTTCCACTTCTTCTCCTCTTTCTCGAACAGTGCCGTAAACGCGGGATTGCCCCAGAGCACAGCGCCTTCGTCGTTCACGAACGCGAACGGGATGTCGATCGACCGGAGCATGCCGTCCTGTGCCTTTGAAAACTCCTCGCCGTACCGCACGAGCTTCCGCTCAATGTGAAGCCGGAAGAAAAGGTAGAAGAACAGCGCCACCAGGTAGTATGCGAGGGCGACGATGAACATCAAAAGACCGCTTTCCCAGCCGTTCAGCCAGACGACGAACGGAATCGCTGCGACAAGCACGATTCCAAGGAAAAACGGCCAGCGGAAATACCGCTTCAGATCGTCTTTTCTTCTCGCTTCCATACTGCTCCTTTCCATCTGCTGACACTACACCAATTTATTGAATGATTATAGCATAAATAAAGGCCCATTTCAATCATTTTGCGGTCCCTGGCCGAAAGCCGCGCATTTTCCCGGGTAAAATTCTACAAATATAATAAGAAAATTTGTGCTTGCAATTTGTCAGGGCGCATTGTATAATCAAGAAACTGTGGTGTAATATCATTTCCTTGCTCCCGGCGCGTCCGGGGGCCAGAGACCAAAAGGAGGTAGAGCGATGAACAAGTACGAACTGATCGTCGTCCTCAACGCAACGTTGACGGACGAAGACAGAGCTGCTGCCATGGACAAGGTCAACGAGTATATTACCCGTGAGGGCGGTACCGTGACCAAGGTGGACGAGTGGGGCTTGAAGACGCTGGCGTATGAGATCCAGAAGATGAAAGAAGCATATTATTATGTCATCGATTTCGAAGCGCCTGTGAACGCACCCGCGGATATCGAATCCAACATCCGAATCATGGAGCAGGTCTTGAGATTCCTGATCGTCAAGCAGGAAGCATAAGATTCGGAGGTATTGAGCATGAATAAAGTGTTTTTATGTGGCAGACTTACAAAGGATCCGGTCGTGAGCTATACGCAGGGCGAACGCCAGTTGGCGATCGCGCGCTATACGCTTGCCGTGGACCGCAGAGGCCGTCGTTCCGAAGGACAGGAACAGACCGCAGACTTTATTCAGTGTGTAGCATTTGACCGGGCCGCGGAATTCGCGGAGAAATACCTGAAGCAGGGCACGAAAATGATCGTGACCGGGCGCATTCAGACCGGCAGCTATACGAACAAGGAAGGACAGCGGGTCTACACGACGGACGTCATCGTCGAAGACCAGGAATTTGCGGAATCCAAGAACGCGTCCGCCGGAAACACCACAGCCGGAACGTTCGCGGGCAATTTCAAGGAGAGTGAAGCCGCTGCTTCCAAGCAGTCCCCGGCGAACGATGCCGGTGACGGGTTTATGAACATTCCGGACGGCGTCGAAGACGACGGACTGCCGTTCAATTAATCTGGAGGTTTAACATGGCTTACACAAAAGCTGAGGGCAAGCCGGACGCGCCTTTCAAAAAGCGTCCGATCCACAAAAAGAGAAAGGTCTGCACCTTCTGCGGCCAGGCTGGCGAAGCCGGCATCGATTACAAGAACGTCGCATTGCTGAAGAAGTACATCTCCGAGCGGGGCAAGATCCTGCCGCGCCGGATGACCGGTGTCTGCGCAATGCATCAGCGTGAGCTGACGACCGCGATCAAGCGGGCGCGTCACATCGCGCTTCTGCCGTTCATGGAGGAATGATCCCTGACCGGAGAAAAAGAATGCCGCGGCAAGCGCCGCGGCATTCTTGTATGCCGTTTTGCATGGCCCGCGCCCGCGTGTTACGGCTTCAGACTTTTTGTCTGCATCAAAGAATCCTTGCCGAGGTTGAAAAGGTAGATGACCGGATTATGATGATAGATCCAGTTCGTCACCGGATTCTCCTCGACGAGGGCAATCAAATACTGCACCCATTTGAAGCCGCTGCCGAGCGACATTAAGAAGAACAGGCCGCAGATCACAAGAAAGACTTCCGCGACCGCCAGGATCGCGCCGAACGCCCCATTCACCTGTTTTAACCCCTGCACGTGCCGCACCTTGTCCAAAAGCTGCCCCAGGATCTCGACCAGGATCCGCACGATGACGAATAAGATCACGCCGATCACCGCGGCGATCGCGACGTTCGCAAGCATGGTGCTCACGGCGGTCTTGACCGATGTTCCTTCGGGACGCGCGTCGATGTTTTCGTGGATCGCGTTCGTGACCGCCTGAGGAAGCATCAGCGCGTCGATCTTCTGCTCCGCCTCCGCGTCGCCGTCCGCCTCGTCAAAAAGCGCGCCCTCGATCTTTTCCGTGATCGTCGTCTGCAGGTTGGTATGCTCGATCACGAGCCTCTGAATCGGCGGCGAGATCAGCCAGACCAGAGCCAGCGTGATCACGACGGCCAGGGTGGAGATCAGCATTTTCGCGAAGCCGCGGATATAACCGATGATGCCGGCAGCGACGATGACACCGATCAGGACGAAAAACAGCCAGTTCATGATTCCTCAGCCTTTCTTACGTTCTTTTCCGTAACGTGCAGGAAACCGTCGTCGTCGATGTGTCCGGTGAACATGCCAAACAGGCCGGTGTGCTCCGCGTAATGCAGGGCACGCTCCGCAAGGTGCAGGATCCTGCCCTTCGGATCCGGATCCTTCTGCTTGATCAGATCGTCCGCGACCGCGTAGACCTCGCGCGCGGCTTCCGGCGTCAGCAGGGCGTCTTCTTTGTCAAGATACTCCCGCACCTGATTCAGAAGATCCCGCGCGGTCGGATCGTTGCCGTCGTAAACGCCTGTAAAGGCCTCGGTGAGCCCCGGGACGCGGT
>CAMZDH010000139.1 GCA_947305345.1 uncultured Lachnospiraceae bacterium
GTCGATGCAAAACTGAAAAACATCATGGAATCCATTTTCGTGAAGATCCGCGACGCGGCCGCCGCCTACGGCATGCCGGGAGACTACGTCGCCGGAGCAAACATCGCAGGATTCTTAAAGGTCGCCGAAGCCATGGTAGCCCAGGGCATCGCGTACTGACCGGCGCTTTGTTCTCTTGCAATAATAAACCCGGCGCATTTCGCGAGATCTGCGCCGGGAATGATGCGTCGGTCTTTACAAGACCTTATGCCGGGTCCTTAACCAGCGTTTCCGCAAATGCATTGCTTTCCCTGATATAGTCGTTTTCTTTTGTCCTTATTGAGATCTGTCCTGCGGAAGGTCTGCCCAGAAGTTTGTCCATCGCTTTGATTTTTGCCGCGTAATCATGTTTTTTACCCATATGCGTCACCACGTAGTACACTTCGGAAGGCATGACGCTGCTGAATTTTTTAATAAAAGCTCTTCCGACGGCGCAGGGACCTTCGGCCCATACGGGCATGCCTATGATCACGCGATCATATTCGTTTATGTCGGCCTCATCCTTGATTGATACTTTGGAAATGGTATTGTTTACCGTTGCAAAGCAAGCTCCCACATACCCCAGAAACCCGCTTCTGTCCTTTCCGTCTGTGTACTCAGCTACGTCCGCGCCGATGATCTTGGCAATGTTTTCCATGATCTCCTTCGTCGTATTCGTTCTTGTGTAGTACAGACACAGCGTTCTCATTCAAATCTCCTCCTCACCGGGAATATGTCGAATACGGATAGATCCAGTTTGAGCCTGCCGATTCTTCTCAGCAGGCTCAAAACATCATGACACTTTTAAACCATTTGGCAGATCTTTTTTACGGGTCGCGGCATATTCGTGGCTTAGTTTGGCATACGGCCCTGAAATAACTCTGCTTTTTGCCCGTCAGTTTTGTTCCTGCGGTGCCTTTAAGGACTTCATCGTCGGGAACAACAGCACGTCCCGGATCGCGGTAGCGCCGGTCAGCAGCATGACGAAGCGGTCGATGCCGTAGCCGATGCCGCCGGTCGGGGGCATACCGTATTCCAAAGCGCGGTGGATTTCCTCGTCAGTCGTATTTGCTTCCTGGTCGCCCGCGGCGAGCGCCGCCTCCTGCGCCTTGAAGCGTTCGCGCTGATCGTCCGGATCGTTCAGCTCCGAATACGCGTTGCACATTTCGGCGCCGTTGATGAACAGTTCGAAACGCTCGACGAGACGCGGATCGGACGGCTTCTTCTTCGTGAGCGGGGAGATGTCGAGCGGATGGTCGCAAACGAACGTCGGCTGGACCATCTTCTCTTCGCAGTACGCCTCGAAGAACAGGTTCACGATGTCGCCCCATTTGTGGCGTTCTTCGTATTCGATGTGATGGGCCTTTGCCGCCTCACGGGCGCCTTCCAGATCGCGGATCTCGTCGAAGTCGACGCCGGCGTATTTCCGGACCGCCTCGATCATCGTGATCTTCTCGAACGGCTTGCCGAAGTCGATCTCGACGCCGTTGTATTTGATCTTCGTCGTGCCGAGCACCTTCTCCGAGACCGTGCGGAACAGGTCCTCGGTGAGGCGCATCATGCCGTTGTAATCGGTGTAGGCCTGATAGAGCTCAAGCAGCGTGAATTCGGGATTGTGGCGGGTATCGACACCTTCGTTCCGGAAGACGCGGCCTATCTCGTAGACCTTTTCCAGTCCGCCGACGATCAGGCGCTTCAGGTAAAGCTCCAGCGAAATGCGGAGCTTCATATCCTGGTCGAGCGCATTGAAATGCGTCAGGAACGGCCGCGCCGCCGCCCCGCCCGCGTTGGAAACGAGGATCGGCGTCTCGACTTCCATGAAGCCGCGGCTGCTTAAGAACGCGCGGATCTCGGACAGGATCTTCGAGCGCTTGACCAGCACGTCCCGCGCTTCGTCGTTCATGAAAAGATCCACGTATCGCTGGCGATAGCGAAGGTCCGTGTCGGTCATCCCGTGATATTTCTCGGGCAGGATCTGCAGCGCCTTCGTGAGCAGCGTGATCGATCTCGCGTGCACCGTGGTCTCGCCGGTCTTGGTCTTAAAGACGAAGCCTTCCAGACCGACGTTGTCGCCGATGTCCATCTTTTTGAAGCCCTGATAGGCCTCTTCCCCGAGGTCGTCGCGGGACACGTAGCACTGAATGCCGCCGCTCAGGTCCTTGACGTTGCAGAAGGATGCCTTGCCCATGATCCGCTTCGACATCAGGCGGCCGGCAATGCGGACCGTTTTGCCTTCGAATTCCTCGAAGCGCTCACGGATCTCCGAAGCGTGCGCCGTCTGGTCAAAGGTCGTGATCTGATAAGGATCCTGACCGCACGCCTTTAATTCCGCGAGCTTTTCACGGCGGATCTTTAACAGTTCATGAACGTCCTGCTGCTGGTTTTCATTACCCATGGGAAACCCCTTTCAAGCGCCGGGCATCAATCTCGCCTGACGCTGATGATCTTATACTTGAACGAGCCTGCCGGCGCCTCCACGGTGACGACGTCCCCCTCTTTTGCGCCGAACAATGCGACGCCGAGCGGGGAGTCCGTGGAGATCTTGTGTTCCAGGCTCTTCGCCTCGGTCGAGCCGACGATCTGGAACCGCTCTTCTTCGTTGTATTCCATATCCAATGCCGTCACGATGCTGCCGATGGAAACCACGCCGGGCCGGATTTCCGATTCAGACGCGACTTCCGCGTTGTTCAGGATCTCCTTGAGTTCCAGGATCCTGGCTTCGAGCTTGCCCTGCTCGTCCATCGCGGCGTCGTATTCCGCATTCTCGGAGAGGTCGCCCTGCGCCCGCGCTTCCTTCAGTTTGGCGGCCACGTCCGAACGCCCCGTGGTTTCCGCGCGAAGCAGTTCAGCCTTTAATTCCTCCAGGCCTTCCTTGGTCATTTTGATTTTCTTTTCCGGCATTTTGTACTTCCTCCGTTCAGCCGTTTTCCCTTCAAGAAGGGGCCGTAAATACGGCATGGTTCATTCGCGTATTATAACAAAAAACGCTTCTGTTTGTCAATCTCGATTCGGGCGCGGGCGCCGCGTGTCCGCGCATAAAAAAAGAGCAGGGTACGGGAATCGAACCCGCCTCCTCGGCTTGGGAAGCCGATGTACTACCGATGTACTAACCCTGC
>CAMZDH010000140.1 GCA_947305345.1 uncultured Lachnospiraceae bacterium
TACAGCGAGGTCATCTGAAATGAAGTGCGGGCTCCTCGGACGGAAACTCTCGCACAGCTATTCGCCGGAGATCCATCGGATGTTCGGCGGCTACGGATATGCGCATTTTGAACGCGAGCCGGAGGACGTCGGAGCGTTTTTATCGGACGGCGCATGGGACGGCATCAATGTGACGATTCCTTATAAGAAAACGGTTCTGCCGTTCGTGACGGAACTATCCGAAACCGCGAAGGCAGCCGGTTCCGTCAATACGCTGAAGCGTCTGCCGGACGGCGGCATTTACGGCGACAATACGGACGTCTTCGGCTTTACGTATCTTCTTCGGCACTCCGGTGTGCCGGCGCGGGAGGGCAAGGCCCTGGTGCTCGGAAGCGGCGGCGCGTCCGTGGCCGTCGTCCATGCATTGAAAAGCGAGGGCTTTTTGCCGGTCGTGATCAGCAGGAACGGTGAAAACAATTACACGAATCTTGACCGGCACGCTGATGCGGTCCTCATCGTCAACGCGACGCCGGTCGGCATGTATCCGGAAAACGGAAAAGCTCCCCTGTCCCTTAAGGGCTTCCCGAAACTTGAAGGGGTGATCGACATCATCTATAACCCCGCGAAGACCGCGCTCCTTTTGGAAGCGGAAGCGCTCGGCCTTCCGTACGCGAACGGGCTTTTGATGCTCGTCGCGCAGGCCGCGAAGAGCAGTGAGATCTTTACCGGGACCTCCGTTGAGGACCGGATCCAAAACGTAACGAAGCGCCTTGCGGCACAGAAGCAGAATATCGTCCTCATCGGGATGCCGGGAAGCGGAAAAACGACGGTCGGGCGGCTGCTTTCCAAGGCGACCGGGCGGGAACTCTTCGACAGCGATGAAGTCATCGTGGAAACGGCCGGCGTTCCGATCCCGGAGATCTTTGAAAAGGAAGGCGAAACGGGCTTTCGGAAACGCGAATCCGAAGCGCTTGCCGCCCTCGGAAAGCTGTCCGGAACGATCCTTTCGACCGGCGGAGGATGCGTGACGGTCCCGGAAAACCTCCCGTATTTACGGGAAAATTCGACGGTCTTCTGGATCCGGCGGGAACTCGGCAGCCTCGCAAGGGAAGGGCGGCCGCTTTCCAGGAACGCGGACCTTTCTTCCATGTACGAACGCCGCGCGCCGCTTTATCAGGCAGCGGCGGACCATGTGATCGACAACAACGCTTCCCCCGAACGCGCGGCGGAAGCGATCTTAAACATCCTCAATGCGTAAAGGAGCGCTTATGAAATTTCTCGTGCTGAACGGACCGAATCTGAACCTTTTAGGACTTCGGGAGCCGGAGATCTACGGAAAACAGGACTACCGGGCGCTGGAAGACTTTGTGCGGCAGGCCGCTTCGGAAGCGGGCGTCCTCGTCGACCTCTTCCAGTCGAATTACGAGGGCGGACTCGTCGAAGCGATCCAGCAGGCCTACGGCGTTTACGACGGCATCGTCATCAATCCCGCGGCCTATACGCATACGAGCGTCGCGATCCTCGACGCCCTGAAGGCGGTCCGGATCCCGACCGTGGAAGTGCATCTTTCGGACGTTTCCAGCCGGGAACCGTTCCGGCAGATCTCCTACGTTTCCTACGCCGCGGTAAAAACGATTGCCGGCAAGGGGTTCGAAGGATACCGTGAAGCGGTCTTCTTCTTAAAAGACCTGCTCACGAAAGAAGGAGGACGGCATGTTTAAACTGGCAATGCAGACCAGCGGCTTAAGCGAGATCGTCGGGCTGGACGAAGCCTACCGGCTGATCAAGGAGGCGGGCTTTGACGCGGTGGACGCGAACAGCGGGACCTTGCTTTCCGAGAAGCAGACGCGGATCTACGCGAAGAATGAAGTCTTCAAGCCCGGAAAGAGCGATTTAGAGACCCTCGAAGCATTCAAACCCTGGCGGGACGCGGCGCTGAAATACGGCATTGAAAACTACCAGTGCCACGCGCCGTTTCCTACCTACGGACAGGCGCCCGGGCACGAGGAATACGACGAGTACATGATGGACGCGCTCCGGAAATGCATTCTCGGCGCGGACTACATCAACTGCCGGAACATCGTGATCCACCCGTTTTACCGGCGGTACGAATACCAGCTCGACCCGGAAGAGACCTGGGAGCTCAACGTCGAACAGTACGGCCGGCTTGCGAAGACCGCGCTCGAAAACGGCGTCGTGATCTGCATTGAAAACATGAACCTTCATACCGACACGATGAATTACGGGTTCCTCACGAACCAGCCGAAGGAGCTCGCGCGCCTGATCGACACGCTGAACGAACGCGCCGGCGGCCGCGCCTTCGCGGCCTGCCTTGACGTCGGGCACGCGATCCTGGCGTCGCAGGATCCGAAGAATTTCATGACCACGCTCGGAGACCGCCTGCAGGTCTTCCACGTCCACGACAACGACGGCGTCCACGACCAGCACGTCATGCCGTTTACGGGGAACCTCGACTGGGACCGCTTCGTTGAGGGGCTGAAAGCCATTCATTTTAATAAGACGCTGAGCTTTGAAACGTTCCGGACGATTCTCCGGATCAAGGACCCGGCGCTGTTCCCGTACGTGCTGAAGTTCATCGAGCGGACCGGACGGCGGTTTTCGGAAAGGGCGGAAGGATGAAAGTCTACTTTGTAAGACACGGACAGACCGACTGGAACATCCAGCATAAGATCCAGGGCTGGACCGACATCCCGCTGAACGCGGAAGGCATCCGGCAGGCCTATGAGACGAAGGAGCGTCTGAAAGACGTTCCGTTCGACGCGGTCTACTCGTCGTCGCTTTGCCGCGCGGCAAAGACCGCCGAGATTATCACGGAAGGGCGGGGACTGACGCTGAGAATCGACGACCGCATCAAGGAGCGGTTCTTCGGCGAATACGAAGAAAAGTCCTGGGACGAGAGTTCGTTCAACAAGACCTGGCTGAGTGACCCGGAAAGCGGGAATTTCGAGCGCCTAGAAGCCTTCAACAAACGCGTCGCGAACTTCCTCGACGACCTCAAAAATAAGCGGCCCGGCGAGACGGTCCTCGTCGTCAGCCACGGCGGCACGATGCGCGCCGTCGAAAACTACTTTTCCGACAGCGGCAAGGAAAGCCTCGGAATCACAGACAACGGCGGCTACCGCATTTA
>CAMZDH010000141.1 GCA_947305345.1 uncultured Lachnospiraceae bacterium
TCATCAATCTGACCGAGAAAGCGCGCCACGCAGAGGTCATGGTCGATAAGAGCGAGGGCGAAGGCCAGAAGAATGTCGTTGAGAAAAACATTGAAGAGCTGGAACTTTCCGTCCGGTCGTTCAACTGCCTGAAAAGAGCGGGCATTGACACGGTGGAGCAGCTGTGCAGCAAGACCGAGGAAGAGATGATGAAGGTCCGGAACCTGGGCCGGAAATCTCTGGACGAGGTGCGCGCAAAGCTGAGCGAGATGGGCTTGAGTTTAAGTTCCGGTGAAGAGTAACGGAGGACAAAGGAAATGGCAGGATACAGAAAATTAGGCCGGACTTCGAGCCAGAGAAAGGCGTTGCTTCGCAATCAGGTGACCGCGCTCATGAATCACGGCAAAATCGTGACGACGGAGGCGAAGGCGAAGGAAGTCCGTAAGATCGCCGAAAAGCTGATCGCCTTGGCAGTGAAGGAAAGAGACAATTTCGATACCGTCACCGTGAGCGCGAAGGTCCCGCAGAAGGACAAGAACGGCAAGCGCGTGAAGGAAGTCGTCGACGGCAAGCGCGTCACCGTGTTCGACACCGTTGAAAAGACGATCAAGAAGGATCAGCCCTCCAGGCTGCATGCGCGCCGTGAGATGCTGGAAGTCTTCTACGGCGTCAAGGAAGTGCCGGCGGACAACAAGCACCGCAAGAAGCTGACGAAGGAGATCGACATGCCGAAGAAGATGTTCGAGGAGATCGCTCCGAAGTATGCCAACCGGAACGGCGGCTACACCCGGATCGTGAAGATCGGACAGCGAAAAGGCGACGCAGCGATGGAAGTGTTGCTGGAGCTGGTATAACATCGGTTTCATCCCGCAAAGGACCGCGTAAAAACGCGGTCCTTTGCGTTTTTTACGGAAGAACGATAAAACAATCAGCCGCCGGCAAAAAAACGGCGGGAAAGGGGCTTTAAATGGCTTACAGCGACCGTGAAAAGAAGATCATCGACCTGCTGCGCGGAAGGCAGAGCGTGGGCAACCGCGAGATCGCATCGCGCCTCTACGTCAGCCCCGCGACGCTCCGCCGCGACCTCGCGAAGATGGAGGAGAAAGGGCTCATTCTCCGGATGCACGGCGCTGCCGCCCTGAATTACAGCCGGTTCAGCGAAGCCTTCCCGTTCGACCTTCAGACCGCCCTGAACGCGTTCAGCCGGAAGGAGATCGCGAACAAGGCGGCCGCGTTTCTCCGTCACGGCGATGTGATCATGATGGACGGCTCGCCGGCCGTTTCCGCGCTCGTGCCGGTCCTATCCCGGTTCAAGGACGTCATCGCGATTACAAACGGCGTGAAAACGGCTTATCAGCTTGGATTGCTCGGCATTCAGTGCATTTCGACCGGCGGCAGGCTACGGACGGATTCGATGACGCTCACCGGAGGCGAAGCGCTGGATACGCTGAACCGCTATGAGGCGGATCTCTGCCTCGTCGGCTGCAGCGGCGTGACGGAAGACGGCCTCATCTATGAAAGCAGTGAAGCGGAAGCGGAGATGAAGCAGGAGATGATCAGGCGCTCCGGGAAGCGGGTTCTGGTCCTGAAAGGCAACTGCGTTCCGCACCCGTCCTGGACCTGCTTTTCCGACCTGCGACAATTTGACGGTCTCCTTTCGGAAGAGGCCGTCCCTGAAAAGTTTTCTGCGCTTTTAAGATCGCCCTCCGGAAGCCGGAGAACCTTTTGAGATCAGTTTACGGCTTCTTTGAGCTCGCCGTTTTCAATGAAGTAGACGTGAAGCGGGGGGAAGTCCTGAAGAAGCGCTTCGGCGCGATCCTTTCCCGCGACGAAGAGGAGCGTTGAGAGGAGATCTGCCAGGAAGCTGTCCTCCGTGACGACGGTGACGCTTTCGAGGCCGTTTTCAGCAGGGCGCCCGGTCTCCGGATCAATCAGGTGGTGGTAGCGGACGCCGTCCTTGATGAAGAAACGTTCATAGTTGCCGCTCGTCACGACGCACGCGTCCGAGACGTCGACGGTTTTGATCATGCGGTCCTCATGTTCAGGATCCTGAATGCCGATCGAGAACGCGCGGCCGTCCGGCCGCTTCCCGATCGCAAGCACGTTGCCGCCGAGGTTTAAGAGCGCGCTCCTCACACCCGCGTTTTCAAGCATTTCCTTCATCCGTTCCCCGATATAACCCTTGGCGACGGCGCCGAGGTCCAGGGAGAGTCCCTTGTCCAGCAGCCGGATCTTCCGGTCTCCCAAAAACGACACCTTCTCAATGCCGGTATGCGAAAGCGCTTCCGAAACGGCCGCGTCCGACGGTACTTCGGGGTTTTCCGACTTGAAATCATAGAGATCCGACACCGCGCCGAGCGTGATGTCAAAATAATCCGGGTACCGTACGGCATATTTCTGTACTTCCAGGAGGAATTTGTAGAGTTCCTCCGGTACTTCGGTTTCTTCGCCGTTCGCGTGGTTCAGGCGGTAGAGCGCGCTTTCCGGGTCGGTCCTCGAAAAGAGCTTTTCATAGGCCTTGCAGGCAGACAGCGCCTCCATGACCGCGTTTTTGTCCGCGTCCCGGTAATAGGTGATCTGCACGACCGTATCGAGCGCGAACACGGTCTCTGTCCTCGGAGAAGCGGTTTTACCGCATCCCGCAAGAGCCGGGAAAAGCGCGGAAAAGAGGAACGCGAAGCTTAAAAAAATCGCGTAATTACAATGAAAAATCGAAGTGATGTTCACACATTTATTTTGCGTTTTCACCTTGCACTTCTCCCTGCGATGGTGGTATAATGCCATTTGATGGCTTTTTTCGGTAGCATTGCTTTTCCGTAAAAGGCAACAGACGTTTTCTGTCCAAAAAAAAGTATAGCACAACGGAGAGAAAAAACAAATGAGGAGGAAGATCAACAGCAGTCACGTGCCGCACTGGAAGCATACGGCCGGATCCGGTCCGAGCCGCATGCCCAGTCCGGCAATCGTGACGATCCCGCCGATGAACTATATCGCGGTGCGCGGGCAGGGG
>CAMZDH010000142.1 GCA_947305345.1 uncultured Lachnospiraceae bacterium
TCGATCATCTCTATGATCAGTCGGTAACCGGGATCGACTTTATGGACCGCTTTGAAAAGGAGAACCTGAAATGAAATACTTTACCTACAATCCGATCGCCGAAGCAGGTCTGAAAAAGCTGCCGGCAGGTTATGAAAAGACAGAGAACGCCGAAGAGGCGGATGCCGCGCTTGTGCGCTCCTTCTCCCTCTTGGATACTGAATTTTCGCCGAATCTGAAAGCGATCGCGCGTGCCGGCGCCGGTGTCAACAACATCCCGGTCGACCGCTGTGCAGAGAGCGGCATCGTCGTTTTCAATACGCCGGGCGCGAATTCGAACGGCGTGAAGGAACTGACGCTCCTCGGTCTTCTGCTCGCTTCCCGCGACGCGAAGGGCGGCATGGCATGGGTCGAAGAGAACCGCGCGGATGAAAACCTCGCGAAAACGATGGAAAAGGCAAAGAAGGCTTACGCGGGTACGGAGATCGCCGGCAAGACGCTCGGCATCATCGGGCTCGGCGCGATCGGCGCGAAGCTCGCGAACGCCTGCATCGCGCTCGGCATGGACGTCATCGGCTACGATCCGTTCCTGTCGGTGAAGGGTGCGCTCTTCCTGGATCCGCGGGTTCAGGTCGTGACGGAACTGAACGACCTCTACAAGGCGGCAGATTATGTGTCGATCCATGTCCCGGAGAATCCGGCGACAAAGGGAACGCTTTGCAAAGCGGCTTTTGACGAAATGAAGGATGGCGTCGCGGTCTTAAACTTCGCGCGTCCCGGCCTCGTCGTGGAAGACGATCTGAAGGCGGCGCTGGAATCCGGCAAGGTTCGGAAATATGTGACGGACGTTCCGACCTACGCGGTCGCGAACCTTCCGAACGTGATCGCATTCCCGCACCTCGGCGCTTCGACGGAGGAAGCGGAGACGATGTGCGCGATCATGGCGGCGGAAGAATTGACGGAGTTCCTGGAGAACGGCAACATCGTGAATTCCGTGAACTTCCCGGCAGTCTCGCTGGGCGCGAAACAGGGCCCGCGCGTGCTGGTGCTCTTGAAGGGCGACAAGCTTCAGGAAGTGACGACCTGCGTCAACAAAAGCGCCGCGATCGTGAAGTCGGCCTCCGCGGAAAAGAAGGGCTTTGCCGTTGCATTGTTTGAGACGGCGGAAGCGGTCCCGGCGGCGGCGCTGAAAGAACTCGAGGCGATCGAGGGCGTTCTGAAGATCCGCGCGATCTGACGGCGCATTCGTCAAGATAAGAGTTAAAAAGGAGAATGCAAGCGATGAAAAAAGTGCTGGCAGGGCTTGCGATGCTTTCGATGCTCGCGATGTTTACGGGCTGCATTACGATCCAGCAGGGCCCGGTGAACAATACGACGGCCGCGCCGGAAGACACGAAAGCGCCGGACAATACGACCGCAGCGCCGGAAGAGACGACGGCATCCGAGGCAGCCGACCCGGAGGAAACGACGGCGGAAGAAGGCGGGCATCATGAGGTGATCGAGCCGGAGACGGATGAGTCCGGCATGCGGTATTCCTTCAAGTGGCTCGCGGGACTCTATGAGCATAAAGGTGAGATGATCGACGGTTCGGTTCCGACGACACGGCTTCGCCTCTATGAAAACGGCACGTTTGTCGCGACTTTCAGCATGGCGGTCCAGGACGGCTATTACGGAAATTACGTCGTGATCGGCGATACGATCTACTTAAACACCTGGTTCACGACCGGCGGCGACATCGCGGCGCAGTTTACCGGCGGACTGCAGAACATTATCGGCATCAACATGGACCGCACGCTGGTTTGCGGCGACGACCTTTTCGAGCTCGGGCGCGTCCTGCAGCCGCTGGACGACAGCGAGGCGGAAGCGTTCGACGGTTCGGACGGCTTCGTGAAGGTGTTGGATGAAATGCTGCTGGAGAACGGGTTTTTAAAGGCGCATCCGGAAGTAATCAAGCTGTAAGGCGTTTGGTTTTTCAGAAAAACCGGGCCTGTGTAAAAAAACATGAAAGGCCTCCTGTGATGGAATGCATCAAAGGAGGCCTTTTCATTTCTGCCGCAGCCGCAACGGTTGGAGTTAATCAGCCCTCAGACTCAGTTGACCAGAGCACGAATGAGAAGGTTGGTTCCGAGCAGGTTGATTTTTTTTGTGTTGGGCTGTTTTCGCGATGAAATCCGACACGATCTGCGTTTTCGCCCCTCTTGTTGGATTACAATCCATTACAGCATATACGACATCCGATATGTGGTACAAAATCATGTTTTTTATTTTTACCACAGCTATGATGGCCTGAACGCGGCTTCTCCTCTCAGCTATTTCTCCAGATTAAAATGAATGATCTCATCCCGTGACATATCAAGGCGATTCGGATTTATCACATATTACAAAAATGAATAACAACGGCGTGCAATATGCGCTGAGTTATGGTATTCTTGACGCAGGAGAACTGGAAAACCAAATTCAGAAAGTGAAGAGGCAATCGTTTAAGGGAGTGCATCATGAAGAAACGAATCGGAGGTATGATCCTGATGATGTTAGGCAGTATGACGCTGTTTGCCGGATGCGGTAAAGATACGATCACAAACAGAAAGATCACGGTCGGCGACGTGACGGAATTTTACTATACCGTCGAGAACATCAACTATGACGCGTTCTATCAAAGATACCGTTTTTACAAAGAAGACGGAAAACTCATGTTTCAGCATGAGACCCGCGAGAAGCCGGGCGCGTACGGGCCGGCGACGGAAGCGGACGTCACAAACAGTGGGACTTTTGAATTGACGGATGCTGAATGGAAAGACTTTTTGGCGTATTTGAAGGACGGTACGGTGAGCGCCAGGAAAGAGTCCGCCAAATCTGGCGGGACCGGGCCGTGGACGTTCATTTATTGGAAAAAAGACAAAGGAAAGTATCAGGTCTTTGAATTTCCGAATAATGAGGCAAAGGCTCAATTTGTCGCGTACTGCGCCGCGCGCTATATCCGGGTGATCCCCGAAATCGACATGC
>CAMZDH010000143.1 GCA_947305345.1 uncultured Lachnospiraceae bacterium
TGCCGCCCTGGTCGTCGTCGGCGACCAGAACGGCAAGGTCGGTGTCGGCACCGGCAAGGCCGCTGAAGTCCCCGAAGCGATCCGCAAGGCGAAGCAGGCTGCCGAAAAGCACATGGTGGAAGTGCCGCTCGATGAAAACAAGAGCATTCCGCACGACTACATCGGCAAGTTCGGCTCCGCGACCGTATTGCTGAAGCGTTCCAAGGAAGGTACCGGCATCATCGCCGGCGGCCCCGCTCGTTCCGTCTGTGAACTTGCCGGCTACCGGAACATCCGGACGAAGTCCCTGGGTTCCAACAACAAGCAGAACGTCGTGCTCGCGACGATGACCGCATTGATGTCCTTAAAGACACCGGAACAGGTGAGCGTGCTCCGCGGCAAGAGCATCGACGAACTGTAAGAGGGAGGTATCCGAAATGGCTGAAAAAACCTTAAAAATCACGCTTGTGAAGTCCCCCATCGCCAGCATCCCGAAGCAGCGCGCTACGGTGGAGGCGCTGGGTCTTCACAAACTGCATCAGACCGTCGAACTGCCTGACAACGGCGCGGTCCGCGGCATGATCTTCAAAGTAAACCACTTGGTCAAAGTGGAAGAGTAATCGGAGGTGCTACTATGGATTTATCGAAATTGACGCCGGCCGAAGGTTCGGTCCAGAGCAGTAATTTCCGCCGCGGCCGCGGTCATGCGACCGGCAACGGCAAGACTGCCGGCAAAGGTCATAAAGGTCAGAAAGCACGTTCCGGCGCCCCGCGTCCCGGCTTTGAGGGCGGTCAGATGCCTTTGTACCGGCGTCTGCCGAAGCGCGGCTTTACCTGCCGCAACTCAAAAGAGATCGTGGGCATCAACGTCGGCGCGTTAGAGCGCTTTGACAACGGCACCGTCGTGACCATCGAGCTTCTGATGGACGCAGGGATCGTCAAACACGTCCGCGACGGCGTCAAGATCCTTGGCAACGGCGAGCTGACGAAGCAGCTGACGGTTCAGGCCAACGCATTCTCGGAAGGAGCTAAGGCGAAGATCGAAGCCGCCAACGGAACCGGTGAGGTGATCTGATGTTAAAGACAGTGAAAATCGCATGGGGGATCGACGACGTCCGGAAGCTCCGCCTGTATACGATTCTGATGATCGTCCTCATCCGCGTCGGCGCTCAGATCCCGGTCCCGGGCACGAACGCTTCCGTGATCAAGGAGATCATGGATGCAATGAACGAGAGCGGCGCTTTCAACATCTTCAATTCCTTTACGGGTCATTCGCTGGAGCAGTTCTCCATCCTGGCGCTCAGCATCACGCCCTACATCACGAGCTCCATCGTCATGGAACTCCTGACGATCGCGATCCCGAAGCTCGAAGAGCTGCACCGGGACGGCAACGAGGGACGTAAGAAGATCGCGAAGTACACCCGTTATCTGACCGTCGTTCTGGCGCTCGCGGAAGCGATCGCGATGGCGATCGGCTTCGGTTCCCAGGGACTCTTCGGCACCCGTTACAACTGGTTTTACGTCGTGGTCTGCGTCCTCGCACTGACGGCCGGCTCCGCATTCCTCATGTGGGTCGGCGAACAGATCACGGACAAGGGCGTCGGCAACGGCATTTCCATCGTCCTCGTCGTGAACATTCTGGCAGGCATTCCGGAAGACATGAAGGTCCTGTTCACCAACGTCGTCTCCGGCAAGTCGATCCCGCTATCGGTGCTGCTTTCGATCCTCACGGTCGCGGTCATCGTATTGATCGTCGCGTTCGTCGTCTGGGTCAACGGAGCGGTCCGGAAGATCCCGGTCCAGTACTCCGGCAAGATCGTCGGCAGAAGGACGCTTGGCGCGCAGCAGTCGAGCATTCCGTTAAAGGTCATGACGGCGAGCGTGATCCCCGTGATCTTCGCGTCGTCGCTTATGTCGATCCCGGCGATGATCATGCAGTTCACGGGCTCGGGCACCGGCGATTCTTTCTGGAACAAAGTTGTTTATTTCTTAAGTTCCAGCTATTGGTTCCGCACGGGCGTGCCGTGGTATTACTCCTTCGGCGTCGTGATCTATCTCGCTCTGATTTTCGTCTTCGCGTATTTCTATACGTCGATCACGTTCAATCCGACGGAAGTCTCCGACAACCTGAAGAAGCAGGGCGGCTTCATTCCCGGCATCCGTCCGGGCAAGCCGACGGCAGATTACCTGAACAGCGTCCTGAACCGGATCGTCTTCATCGGCGCCTCGGCGCTCGCGATCGTCGCGCTGATCCCGATCGTCATTTCCGGCACGACGGGCATTTCCCGCGTCAGCTTCCTCGGCACGTCGCTCATCATCATCGTGGGCGTCATCCTGGAGACGCTGCAGCAGATCGAGGGCAGAATGGTTGCCCGTGAATATGACAGCATTTTCTAATGCATTTTTAACGCAGGGCCATCCACGTTTCGTGAGTGGCCTTGCGATTGTATCTTCTTGCGGAGGCGTTTGACATGAAATTAGTGCTGCTTGGCGCTCCCGGCGCGGGAAAAGGCACGCAGGCCGCCCTGATCGCGGAGCATTTTCAGATCCCGCACATCTCGACCGGCGATATTTTCAGGGAAAACATCAAAAACGGGACGGAGCTCGGCTTAAAGGCAAAGCATTACATCGAAGAGGGGCTTTTGGTCCCGGACGAGCTGACGACGGACCTCGTCGTGAACCGCGTGCAGGAAGAAGACTGCAAAAACGGCTACATTCTGGACGGGTTTCCGCGGACGATCCCGCAGGCGGAATGCTTTGACGCCGTGCTCGAAAAGCTCGGCATGCATTTAGACGTCGCGCTCGACGTTGACGTGAAGGACGACGTCCTGATCCGGCGGATCTCCGGACGGAGAGTCTGCTCCCTGTGCGGCGAGACCTACCACGTCGAGAGCCTGCCGCCGAAGACCGAAGGGATCTGCGATATCTGTCACGGTCCGCTGATTCAGCGGAAGGACGACAACCCAGAGACCGTACT
>CAMZDH010000144.1 GCA_947305345.1 uncultured Lachnospiraceae bacterium
CGCCGGTGAAGCGGACGTCCCGTTCTATTCGATCTCCGGCTCGGATTTCGTGGAGATGTTCGTCGGCGTCGGCGCGTCCCGCGTGCGGGAGCTGTTCGAAGAGGCCAAGGCCAATCACCCCTGTATGATCTTCATCGATGAGATCGACGCGGTCGCCAGGATCCGCGGCTCCGGCCTCGGCGGCGGCCACGACGAGCGCGAGCAGACACTGAACCAGCTGCTTGTCGAAATGGACGGATTCAACGTGAATCAGGGCATCATCGTCATGGCGGCGACGAACCGCGCGGACATTCTGGATCCTGCCATTTTGCGCCCCGGGCGCTTTGACCGGAAGGTCGCGGTCGGCCTGCCGGACGTCAAGGGACGGGAAGAGATCCTGGCGGTTCACGCGCGGAACAAAAAACTCGGCGACGACGTCGACTTAAAGCGGCTCGCTAAGACGACCGCGGGCTTTACCGGCGCAGATCTCGAGAATCTTTTGAATGAAGCCGCGATCGGCGCGGCGAAGGCGGACCGCCCGTACGTTACCCGCGAGGACATTGAAAAGGCCTTCATCAAGGTCGGCATCGGTCAGGAGAAAAAATCGAAGGTCATTTCCGAGAAGGAAAAGAAGATCACGGCCTATCACGAAATGGGTCACGCGATCTTATTCGAAGCGCTGCCGGACGTTGGCCCGGTGCATACGGTCTCGATCATCCCGACCGGCATCAGCGCGGTGGGCTATACGATGCCGCTTCCGGAAAAGGACGAACTGTATTACACGAAGAGCCGTATGCTTTCGGAGATCATGGTCGGCATGGGCGGCCGCATTGCCGAGGAGATCGTCTTCGGCGACATCACGACCGGCGCCGTTTCGGATATCCGTCAGGCGACGGAGCTTGCCCGCAGCATGGTGACCAAATACGGCATGTCCGAAAAACTCGGCTTCATCAACTATGAGCAGACTTCGGACGCCGTGTTCATGGGCCGCGACCTCGGCCATCAGAAGACTTACGGCATGGAAACGATGAATGAGATCGAGGAAGAGGTCCGGCGGATCCTTGGCGAATGCTACAAAAAGGCGAAAGAAATCCTCCTCGAAAAGCGTGAGATTTTAGACCGGGGCGCGGCCGTATTACTCGAAAAAGAAAAGATCGGGCAGGAGGAGTTTGAAGCCATTTACCATGGAGAATCCGTACCGGAGCATTGACAGAGACGCATTGTTTGCGGATGAAACCGCCGGATTTCGCTATCCGGAGGACGTGGAAGCGGGAGATGAGGTCATCTTCCGCTTTCGTGCGGAAAAAGACGACGAACTCGAAGTCTATCTGATGGGGAGCCTTCTTCACCGCCGCATGGAAAAATGCGCGGCCGAAGGACGCTTCAATTACTATGAAACGCGTGTCACGGTCGGCGCGGAGCGGTTCTTCTACTGCTTTGAGATTCGCCGCGGTCCGGAGGTCGTGATCTACAACCGCCTCGGCGCGGGCGTTAATCAGCACTTCAACCCCCGCCACGCGTTTTCGGTCCTGCCGGGCTTCCACGTTCCGGGCTGGGCGAAGGGCGCGGTCATGTACCAGATCTTTGTCGACCGCTTCCGGAACGGAGACCCGGAAAATGATGTGCTCTCGGGTGAATACGCCTACCTCGGCCGTCCGGTCGAGCGTGTCAAAGATTGGGAAAGCCCCGTCGAAGACCCGGACATTCACCGTTTCTACGGCGGCGACCTGAAGGGCGTCCTGGAAAAACTCGATTATTTGAAGCACCTCGGCGTCGAAGTGCTGTATTTGAATCCGATCTTCGTCTCCCCGTCGAATCACAAATACGATACGCAGGACTATGATTACGTGGACCCGCATTTGGTCGGCTTCCCGTTTGATGAGGGCGAACTCCTCCCGGAGGGGTCTCTTCGGAACAGTGAAAGCACGCGGTACGTGAACCGTGTGACGAATCCCGGGAATTTAAAATATGCGAACGCGTTTTTTGCCTATTTTGTGGGGGAAGTGCATAAGCGCGGCATGAAGATCGTGCTCGACGGCGTCTTCAACCACTGCGGCTCGTTCAATAAGTGGATGGACCGCGAGGAGATCTACGGCGACGCGCTGGGCTATCCGCCGGGCGCCTACAAGGACGAGCACAGCCCCTACCACGACTATTTCTACTTTGAAGAGGGCTCGTCCTGGCCGAGGAATGACCATTATCTTGGCTGGTGGGACTATCCGACGCTGCCGAAGCTTCGCTATGAAAAGTCGAAGGAGCTCTATGAAACGATCCTTCGCATCGGCAGAAAATGGGTTTCGGAGCCTTACAACGTCGACGGTTGGCGGCTCGACGTCGCGGCGGACCTCGGCAACCGGAAATCTGTGAATCACGCGTTCTGGAAGGACTTCCGGAAAGCCGTCCGCGACGAGAACCCCGAAGCGCTCCTGATCGCCGAGCATTACGGCGATCCGTCTTCATGGCTCCACGGCGACGAATGGGACACGGTCATGAATTACGACGCCTTTATGGAACCGGTCACGTATTTCCTGACCGGCATGGAAAAGCATTCGGACGACTACGACAAATACCTGCACGGGAACGGCACGGCCTTCCTGCGTGCGATCATGGAAAAAATGGCCTGCCTCCCGGGCAAGGCCCTTTATTCGGCTATGAACGAGCTCTCGAACCACGACCATTCGCGCTTCCTCACACGCACGAACCGCACGATCGGGCGCCTCATCACGCGTGGCGCCGCGGCCGCCTCGGAGGGCATTTCTTACGCGACCTTCCGCGAGGGCGTCGTCATGCAGTTTACGCTTCCGGGCGCGCCGACGATCTACTACGGGGACGAAGCGGGCCAGGTCGGCTGGACCGACCCGGACAACCGACGGACCTACCCCTGGGGCCGCGAGATTCCGGACATCATCACCTTCCACCGCGACGTCATCGCCCTGCACAAACGCTATTCCTGCCT
>CAMZDH010000145.1 GCA_947305345.1 uncultured Lachnospiraceae bacterium
CAGCGAACCGTGCTTCGCGTCGTAGCCGGCATGGACGATGGCGCTGTTCGCCTTCGTCGTGCCGGTGCAGACGTCCTCCGCCTGTTCAAGGACGGTCACTTTAGCCTGATACCGGCTTAAATACCGGGCAATGGCCGCGCCGGTCACGCCGGCGCCGATGATTACCGCATCCTGCATGTTCATTCCTCTTCCTTCGCCCAGGCAAGGGAACGCTTGACCGCCTTGTTCCAGCCCGAGATTCGTTTTTCACGTTCTTCTTCCGACATTTGGGGCTTGAAAAGCGTCCCAGTTCTTCAAAATATCGTCGCGGTTTTCGTAATAGCCGACCGCGAGACCCGCAAGGTACGCCGCGCCGAGCGCCGTCGTTTCAACGACCTCCGGGCGCGTGACCGGGATATTGCTGATGTCCGACTGAAACTGCATCAGGAGGTTGTTGTTGGACGCGCCGCCGTCGACCTTCAATGCGGTGATCGGAATGCCGCTGTCCTCCTCCATGAAGCGCAGGAGTTCGTTCGTCTGATAGCCGAGCGACTCCAGCGTCGCGCGGACGATGTGATACTTGTTCACGCCGCGGGTGAGGCCCGTGATCGTGCCGCGGGCGTAAGGATCCCAATAGGGCGCGCCGAGGCCCGTGAACGCCGGCACGACGTAGCAGCCGTTCGTGTCCGGGACCTTCTTCGCAAAGTACTCCGAATCGGGCGCGCTGTCGATCAGCCGGAGCTCGTCGCGAAGCCACTGGATCGCGGCGCCGGCCGTAAAGATCGATCCCTCCAATGCGTACGTGACCCGGTCGCCGATGCCCCAGGCGATCGTTGTCACGAGGCCGTTCTTTGAATCCACCGGGCGGCGTCCCGTGTTCATCAAAAGAAAGCAGCCGGTGCCGTAGGTGTTCTTTACCTCGCCGGGCTTGAAACAGGTCTGCCCGAAGAGCGCGCACTGCTGGTCGCCCGCCGCGCCCGCGATCGGGATTTCCCTGCCGAAAAACGCGGCATTGGTGTAGCCGTAAACGCAGGACGACGGTTTCACCTCCGGCAGGATCGACGCCGGAATGCCCATGAGCGCCAGGATCTCCTCGTCCCATTTCAGCGTATGGATGTTGAACATCATCGTGCGTGATGCGTTCGAATAATCTGTGACGTGCACCTTTCCGTCGGTCAGCCGGTAGATCAGCCAGGTCTCGACCGTGCCGAACAGGATCTCGCCCTTTTCCGCTTTTTCACGGACGCCGGGGACGTTGTTCAGGATCCAGCGGACCTTCGTCGCGGAAAAATACGGGTCGATCACGAGTCCGGTCTTCTCGCGGAGTTTCTCCGTATAGCCTTCCTTAACGAGCTCCGCGCAGTAATCCGCGGTCCTGCGGTCCTGCCAGACGATCGCCTGACAGACCGGCTCGCCGGTCAGCCTGTCCCAGAGGATCGTGGTCTCCCGCTGATTCGTGATGCCGATCGCCGCGATCTCCTCCACCGGCACGTTCGCCTTCTGGATCGCTTCACTCGCGACCGCGTACTGCGTCAGCCAGATCTCATTCGCGTCGTGCTCCACCCAGCCGGGCTCGGGAAAATACTGCGTGAATTCCCGCTGCGCCATGCTGAGGATCTCGCCGTGCTGATTGAAGATGATGCAGCGGTTCGAGGTCGTGCCGGAGTCTAAGGCCATGATATACTTCTGCATAGCGGATCGTGTCTCCTTTGTCTGCTTTTGATATCTTCACGAGAAAAGCGGCCACTTGCGGCCGCTTTTCCCTTTTTTTAGAAATGAATCTCAGTTATGTTCATCCGTTTCAGGCTCGGTCGGTTCTGCGGTCTCCTCTTCATCGGTCGTCTCCCCGGTCTCATCCGGCTCGGGCGCCGCCGTCGTGTCAGGTTCCGTAGATTCCTCCGGCGCCTTCGTCTCATTCGTCGAATGCTCCAGGAAGTCCATCAGTTCCTTCAGATCCCGGTTCGACGCGCAGGCCGCCTTGAGGTCATTGTCCACCTGTTCCCGGAGGTTCTTGATCTGCTCCGTGTTTTCCGTCTCCGTCAGCCATTTCTCAAAATCTTCGCTGACATACCGGTCGTAGATCTTAAACGTATTTTCCGACTGCTTCCGGACCACGAAATGGTTGAGCGCCGACGCGCCGACTGAAAGTCCCTGGAAGAAAATGTCGTAGGTCACGTAGACCGCGTAATAGGAATCCGCCGGACTCGGGATCACGTAGATCCGGTAGTTGTCGTAGCGGCTGATGATGTTGATCTCCTGCAGGAGGTCCGCGGTGTTGAAGTTGGTATTGCCGACCACGATCTCATTGAGCTTCTCGGCGTCCGCGTTCATCTTCGCGCCGTAATACTCGCCGATCAGGGCGTTGATCTTCAGCGTGTCCATTGCGGAGGCCGTCGGCATCAGGTTCGGGTCCTCGGTAGCCTCGGTCTCCTGGTTGCCGGGTCCCTTTTGCGGAGCGGTGACGAGAAACACGATCAATACGGCAAGCAGCGCGATCAGAATGACCGCGACATAGCGAAACGCGTAATTGGTGGGCTTTCGGACTTCACCGGCCATGAGCCTGCTCCTCCATCAGAATTACATAGTAGAATTATTATACAAAAATACATTCTGCTTGTCAATCTGAAGCGCGCTGATTCTCGGCCGGAGAATGCGGCACGGAAATGAATTCCTGCGACGACCGAAGATACCGGTACAGGTGGTCCGAAAGGAAGTTTTCCGGCTGATCGCTGTCCGACAAAACGTTCGACAGAACACGCTCCAGTTCCATGGGGTCCCGCGCCGAAGCCGGCAGGACGATGAGTTCGTGGACGCTCGACGGGAGAATAAAAAGATCGTCCTCGAAGTATTCCGCCGCCGCGCGAAGCTGCTTCGAATAAAGGAGCGCGGCCGCGCCGTAAAACGAGGCTTCGTTCGAAAGCACGTGAAACTGCTCGCCGGACGGCGG
>CAMZDH010000146.1 GCA_947305345.1 uncultured Lachnospiraceae bacterium
GAAGCAGTTGGCGCTCCTCCCCTTTTACCATATTTTCGGATTCGTCGCGGTCTACCTCTGGTTCGCCTTTTTCTCAAGGACTTTTGTGGAATTGAAGGATCTCACGCCCGCGACCGTCCTGTCGACGATCCGGAAGCACGAGGTCACGCATGTGTTCGCGGTGCCTTTGTTCTGGGAAAAAGTCGCGAACGCGGCGCTGAAGACGATCGGCGCCCGGGACGCGCGTACCGTTGAAAAGTTCCGGAAGGGCATGAAACTTGCTGATAAGCTGACGGGCGTTCCGGCACTTTACCGGCTGTTTACGAAAAAAGCGTTCGGCGAGGTGCGTAAAAACCTGTTTGGAGAGAGCGTCGTTTTCATGATCTCCGGCGGCGGGCGGATCTCCCCGGAAACACTCCGGTTCTTCAACCACGTCGGGTACCATCTCGTCAACGGCTTCGGCATGTCGGAAGTCGGGATCTCGAGCGTCGACCTGACGGAGCACGTGGACCGGATCCTCGACGGATCCGTCGGCGCGCCGCTGTCTTCTTACCGGTATCGCCTCGACGACGACGGGCTTCTCGAGATCTCCGGAAAGAGCATTGCGGCTTATGTGATGAAGGACGGCGTTCGCGTAGAACCCGGGGAATGGTTCCCGACCGGCGACCTTGCCGCAGAAAAGGACGGATATTTCGAGATCCTGGGGCGGAGCGACGACCTGATCGTGGACGAATCGGGCGAGAACCTGAATCCGAATCTGTTGGAGCCCGCGCTGAAAGTGCCCGGCATCCGGGAGCTTGCGCTGGTGCCGTTCAAGGAAAACGGCCGGGTCCTGCCGGGGCTCGTGCTTTCGGTGTCGCCGTACCTTTCGGAGGAAGCGCTTTCGGAGACGCGGGAAAAACTGCGGGAGAAGCTTCGGGAAGCAAAACTGGACACCGCCGTCCGGCGGATCTTCGTGACGGAAGCGCCGCTGATCGAGGGAGAAGAGTTTAAGCTGAACCGCCGCCGGATCGCCTCCGACGTGATGAGCGGGAAACTTCCGGAGCGGCGTCCGGCGCCCCAAGAAGAAGGAACGCCGGCGGATCCCGTTGCCGCGTTCGTCCGGAAGGCCTTTTCAAAGGCGCTGAATCTTCCGGAGGCCAAGGTCCTTCCCGACCTGGATTTCTTTACGGAAGCAGGCGGCACGAGCCTCGATTATCTGCTTCTGCAGGCGGATCTGGAAAAGCAGTTTGAAGTGACGCTCCCGAAGGATTTCGGGAATGCCCCTCATTCGGTGAACGTCATTGCGAAATACATTCGGGACGAGATCAATGAGCTGCATTCGGTTCTTTAACGGGTTTACGAAGATCACGGCCTTTCCGGTGCAGTGGCTCTGCTTCCGGACGAAGGTCTATTATGAGGACAAAAACGCGCAGGGGCGGAAGATCCAAGGCCCCGCGCTCCTCGTCTCGAACCATCGGTCGATCTACGATTACGCGGTCTATCTGTTCGTCTTCATTTCACGGACACTTCGCGTCGTCATGGCCGAGATCCTGTTTGAGAAGCCGCTGCTCGGCTGGTTCTTAAAGCGCCTCGGCGGCATCCGGGTCAACCGGAACACGCACGATTTCGCGTTTCTGGACGAGGCGGAAAAGATCCTTTCAGACGGCGGCGTCGTCGGGATCTTTCCCGAGGGACGGCTTGCGAAGCCGGGAGAGACCGTGCCGCTGCCGTTTTCGGACAGCGCGGCGCTTCTGGCGCTCTCGTCCGGCGTGCCGGTGATCCCGCTCTACACGAACGGTTCGTATTTCCGGAAGGAACGGGCGCGGGTGATCATCGGGAAACCTTTGTACGCGGAGGATCTTCTGGAGCCCGGTCTCTCCGAAAAGGAGAACGTCGAGCTCGTCACGAAGAAGCTTAGGGAGAAGGTCATTCAACTCGGAGAGAAGCTCGATGAACTGGCTGTTTTATGATTTTGTCAAGGCGACCGCGGCTCCGGGGCTTCTCATCGGCTACCGGCCGAAGGTGCTGTATGAAGGCGGCGAAAAGATCCGCGTGAAGACCGGCATGATGGTCGTCGCGAACCACATCGGCATGACGGACCCGATGTACGTGATGGCGGGGCTCTGGTACCGGCGGATCCGGTTCGTCTGTCTGAAGAGCTTTTTCGAGCACCGCGTTTCCCGGTTCTTTTTCACGGGATTCCGATGCATTCCGATCGACCGGGACAACGTCGGCATGGATACGTTCCGCGAGATCGTAGAGGCGATGAAGGCGGATCAGGCGGTCGCGATCTTCCCCGGCGGGCACGTGGAGCACGCGGGCAGCGCGATCGAGGAGTTCAAGGCGGGCATGATCTTAATGGCCCTGCAGGCAAAGAAACCGATCGTGCCGGTCTATTTAAAACGCCGGGCGCGTTGGTATGAACGCCTCCGGATCGCCGTCGGACAGCCGATCGACATCGTCGCGCGTTACGGCGAACGGCCGAAAATGTCCGAGATCGAAGAGATCGCGCGGCTCGTCCGGGAAAAGGAAGAGGAATTGAAGGCATTGACGGACTGAACGTCCGAAACAAACATAAAAAAGGAGCTTGGCATGATTTACACGACATCCAGGGAACCGTTCCGGAAGTATACGGATCCGGAAACGTTTGAAAAGATCGTGGATTACCCGACCGTCGCCGCGATGTGGCAGCATTCGGCCGCGGCGTACAAAGACCTTCCGGCGATTCTGGACGACGGCAGGACATTCACCTATCAGGACCTCGACCGCGACGCGGCGGTCCTTCGCGCCGTATTAAAGAAAAACGGGCTCGAAAAGGGCGACCGGGTCGGCATCTACGCCGCGAATTCCTATGAATTCGTGAAGGCCTACCTCGCCGTCGTGACGGCCGGCATGACCGCGATGATCCTGCCGATCCAGCTCGATGAGACGGCGCTGTTCGGCTGCACGATGAAATA
>CAMZDH010000147.1 GCA_947305345.1 uncultured Lachnospiraceae bacterium
TTGACCGATTTCGGAACGCTCGACTGGGGCCGCGGCGTCTGGACCTACGATAATACCTGGCTCTGGGGTTCCGGAAACGCGGACGTTGACGGAAACGCGTTCGGTTTTAATCTCGGCTACGGGTTCGGAAATACGTCGGCCGCGTCGGAAAATGTGGTCTTTTATAACGGACGCGCCCATAAACTCGACGACGTCACGTTCTGTATTCCTGAGACGGGCTATATGGATCCGTGGAAATTTACGTCGTCCGACGGCCGCTTCGAAGCCGATTTCGTGCCGGTGCTGGACCGCGCCGCGAAACTCGATTTCAAGGTGCTCGTGTCCGACCAGCATCAGGTCTTCGGCAGAATGACGGGCAAAGCCGTACTGGACGACGGGACCGAGATCAACTTCCGCGACGTGACGTGCTTTGCGGAGAAAGTGCATAACAGGTACTGACAAATTAGCCATGAATCGATCTAAAATGGTCCGGCTGCTGGAAACGGAGCGGCTTGTTCTGTTTCCGTACACCAAAGAAAACTTGCACCTCTTCAACACCGATCTTTCACGTTTTGAAGAGGAATTCGGCGTCGTCTACCGCGGCGAGGAGCTGGATCATCTCCTCGTGGGTTTCTTAAAGAAACTGGAAACGGAGATCGAAGAGGATCCGGAGCATTTTCTCTTCTTTACGGAGTTCCTGATCGTTCTGAAGGAAAACAGCCACGTGATCGGGTCGATCGACTATAAGTATGTGCCGAAGGACGGGACCACGGAGGTCGGCTACGGCATGAATCCGGCGTACACGGGCCGCGGGTACATGACGGAAGCGCTGAACGCGTTCCTTGCATTCGGCGCCTCGCTCGGGATCACGCGCGTGCTTGCGGATACGCTGCCGGACAATGAAAGATCGCAAAACGTGCTCAAACGGTGCGGATTCACGCGCTGTGAAGCGCAGGAGAAACGCGAAACGCTCTGGTGGGAGCGGATCCTCCAACGGAGCAGACCCTGACGCCGGCAGGCGTACGAAAAATATTGAAAAGACGGCTCCGTTATTGTATGATAGGAGCAGTATGAACCGGGCGGGAGGCGTCCGGGGACGGAGGCAGACATGGCGAATCCAATCAAGACCATCGGCGTATTGACGAGCGGCGGCGACGCGCCCGGCATGAACGCGGCGATCCGCGCGGTCGTACGGTCGGCGCTCGCATACGGGTACCGGGTCGTCGGCATCAAGCGCGGCTACGCGGGGCTGTTAAAAGAAGAGATCGTCGAAATGAAATCGACGAGCGTTTCCGACATCATCCAGCGGGGCGGCACGATCCTGTATACGGCACGCAGCATGGAATTCATGACCGAAGAGGGGCAGCAGGAAGGCGCCGGGATCTGTAAAAAGCACGGCATCGACGCGGTCGTCGTCATCGGCGGCGACGGGTCGTTCAGAGGCGCGATGGCGCTTGCGAAGCACGGCATCAATACGGTCGGTATTCCCGGGACGATCGATCTCGACATCACCTGCACCGACTATACGATCGGCTTCGACACCGCGATCAATACGGCGATGGAGGCGATCGACAAGATCCGCGACACTTCCTCCTCGCACGAGCGCTGCAGCATCGTTGAGGTCATGGGGCGTTCCGCGGGCTATATCGCGATCACCTGCGGCATTGCGACCGGCGCGGAGAACATCCTCCTGCCGGAGGTCTACGACGGCGACGAGCAGGCGCTCGTCAACCGGGTCATCGCTTCCAGAAAAGCGGGGAAAGCGCATCATCTCGTGATCAACGCAGAGGGCGTCGGGCATTCTTCCTCGATGGCGAAGCGGATCGAGGCCGCGACGGGCGTCGAGACCCGCGCGACGATCCTGGGATACCTGCAGCGCGGCGGCTCGCCGACCTGCCGGGACCGCTTTATGGCGACGCTCATGGGCGTGAAGGCCGTCGATGTTCTGAAAGCGGGCAAGGAAAACCGCGTGATCGCGAGCAAACACGACGAGATCGTGGACTTTGACATGGCGGAGGCACTGGCCATACAGAAGTCGATCCCGGACGAATGGCAGCGGACCGCGGAGCTGATGACGAGACATTGAAAAGAAATGACGGGGGGCGGTCATTCCGCCTCCCTTTTCAAATGATATTATAAAGGCGGTCTCAGTGAGAAAAGAACTGCAAAAACTCATCGATTACCGGAAGAAGAGCGCCGCGAGACGGCGTGACGGCATTTTTCTCATCGAAGGCGTAAAAATGTACGCCGAATGCCCGAGAGAACGGATCTTATCGGTCTATTTTTCGGAATCGTTCGTCAAATCGAACCCCGCGGTTTACGAAGACGCGTACGGCGCTTTCGGGAAGGACCGCGTTTTCACGTTGACGGACGCGGATTTCTTACGCGTTTCGGACACGAAGACGCCTCAGGGCGTGCTGGCAGTCGTCCGCGCCGATGATCTTTCCGTGGAAGCCGTGCTTTCAGACCCTGAGGGGCTCTATCTCTTTCTCGAATCTGTTCAGGATCCCGGGAACGTCGGGACGATCTTACGTTCCGCGGAGGCGGCGGGCGTTTCGGGCGTCGTCCTGAACGCGGATTCGGCGGACGTCTACAATCCCAAAGTCATCCGTTCGACGATGGGATCCGTTTTCCGCATGAAATTCGCGGTCTCCGAGGACTTTGCAGCATCGGTCATGGCGTTTCAGGCGTCCGGCGGCCGCGTTTACGCGGCGCATTTAAAAGGGAGCATCCCGTATACGAAAGCGGATTACCGCGGAAAATGCGCGTTCCTCATCGGGAACGAATCTCAGGGCTTAAGCGATGTCCTGACGGCGCTTTCCGACGCACGCATCAGGATCCCGATGGAGGGACAGGTCGAGTCTTTGAATGCCGCGATGGCGGCGACGGTCCTCCTCTACGAGGCGGTCCGCCAGCGAGGTGCGCTCGATGACCGGTA
>CAMZDH010000148.1 GCA_947305345.1 uncultured Lachnospiraceae bacterium
AATACCGGCATACCGCTGCCGTTTTTGTCGGCGGGCTTAAGCTCGCTTCTGAGTACCTTCATGCTGATCGGACTTGCCTTAAGCGTCGGCATGCACGGACGGCTGAAACGGAGGGTGTTCTACTGATGAAACGGCGGATATCCCTGATCATAACGGTTGTCCTTCTGATGCTCTCTGTCTCCGGCTGCGCCGCGGGGCAGGATGATGCGAGGACCTGGTTCTATGAGGAGGACGTCATTTCCCGGATGTTCGTCCATCCGGTATCCTATGACCGGATGCAGCCGATGAGCGACGGCCTCTCTGTGCTCACGCCGGACCTTAAGTTTGACGACGCTAAGATCGGCAAGGCCGAATACGCGGGGCTCTTTTCCGAGGACGACGATACCGTGCTCTACGCGAAAAACGCGACGAAGCGCCTGTATCCGGCGAGCATGACCAAATGCATGACCGCGCTTCTCGTCCTCGAAAACTGCAGCGGCTTCGACGAGCTCATCCTTGTCGAGGAAGACGCCTACGCGGACATGACCGACGACGCGTCGCTCGCGTTTTTGTCTGTCGGCTGGAGCTATTCCGTCACGGATCTTCTGTACGGGCTCCTTTTGCCGAGCGGGAATGAAGCCGCGAATGTGCTCGCGAAGCGCTTCGGCGGAACGGTCTCGAACTTTGTCCGGATGATGAATGAGCGCGCGCTGCAGCTCGGCATGGTGAATACGCATTTCGCGAATCCGCACGGGCTTCACGCGGCGAATCATTATACAACGGTCTACGATCTTTATCTTTTGATGCGTGAAGTAACGAAATACGACCGTTTCACGGAAGCCGCGGGCACGGCTTCGGCCGTGATCCGGAGCGTCCGCGGAACGGAACGGCAGGAGAAGACGGTCACGACGACGAACTCCTATGTCCGGCAGTTCACGCTGCCGCCGGAAGGACTAACGGTCCGCTGCGGGAAGACCGGCTACACCGTCGAAGCCGGGCGGTGTCTCGTTCTGATGAGCGAAGACCGCGCCGGAAAACGGTATTTCGGCGTCGTTGCCAAGGCAAACGGTTACGACGCCTTGTATGAATCCATGAACGCATTGCTTTCAATGGCCGTCGAGGACCTTTAAGATGGAAATGCCCGAAGCTCAGGAAACAAAAATCGTAAAGCACCCGAAGCGCCTGCCGATCACCTTCGTATCGGTGGTTTTCGTGTTCATTGCGGTCTACTTTGCCGTGCAGGGCATCATTCTTCTTCGGCATCACTCGATCGAAGCCTACAACGTCTCCGTACCTTCTTCAGATTCGCTCGGCGCGACGCACGAGGGGATCCTCTTACGGCGAGAAACGGTCTATACGTCTCCGGAGGAAGGCTACGTCAGTTTTTATTCCGTCTCCGGAGAATGGATGGCGCGGGAGGATCTCGTCGCGTCATTGGATCCGGCGGGCGACATCGAGAATAAACTCCGGACGCTTTATTACGACTACAGCGCGCTGTCCTATTCGAGCCGGGTTTCCGTCCAGAAGGCGATCCGGAACGGCGTCGAAAACTACGATCCCATCCATTTTGAGACCGCGGTCCGGGCAAAGAGCGAGGTTGAGGCCGCTGTGATGAACGCCTTACTGAAGGACGGCGGCGAGGAACTGAAGAACCGCCTGAACGACCTTTCCTATACGGCCGTCAAAACCGAGATCAGCGGCTTTTTCCTAAACTGGACAGACGGGTTTGAAAACCGGGCGCCGGAGGAGCTTCGCACCGAGGATTTCAAGTCCGCGGGATACGAAGCCGCATTCGTCCGCGGCGGTTCCTATCTGCACAAGGGCGACCTGCTCTACAAGCTTGCGTCGGACAATCAGTTCACGCTCTGCTTCCTGCCGTCCGATCAGGAGGCCGCGTCGCTTGCGGCGAAAAAAACGGTCTCGGTCCGGATGAGCGACGGACTCGAACTCTCCGGCGCATTTTCCTTAAGGACAGCTGCGGACGGAAAACGGCTCGGCGTCATCGAATTCGCGAAATACGGCGCGAATTACCTGAACAGCCGGTACGTGAGCTTCCGGATCATCGATGAAAGCGTCACGGGCTTCAAGATCCCGGAGTCCTCGAGCGTGCAGAAATCCTTCTTCGTCGTTCCCCGTTCCTACATCGGCGTCGGCGGCAAGAACGAATCCGGCGTCATGCTGAAGGGCAAGGACAGGAACGTCTTCGTTCCCGCAACGGTTTACGTGCGGCCGGAAGGGTATGAGGGTGAGCATTTTGTGATCGGGGAGGATTCGGCCTACGTTTACAGCGAAGACCTGAGCCCCGGCATGACGATCATCGAATACGGCGACGCGCGGCGCGAGATGACGCTCGGCGTCATGGCGACGGTCGACGGATGCTTTCAGATCAACAGCGGCTACTGCGTGTTCAAGCCGGTCATCCGGCTCCGGAATTCGATCGACACGTCTTTTGTCATCGTACAGGCGAACTTAAGAGGCAGCATCAAGGCATACGACCGCATCGTGCTCGACGCGGGCGGCTTAAAGGAGGCGGAGATCATCTATGAATAGCGCGGCATCCGTTCAGGACCGTTACGAAGAGATCCTGAAAAAGATCCGTGACGCGGCCAGGAAGGCGGGGCGCGATCCTGATGAGGTCACGCTCGTTGCCGTCAGCAAGACGAAGCCCATCGAACTCATGGAAGAAGCGGCAGCGCTCGGACAGCTTGATTTCGGGGAAAACCACGTGCAGGAAATCGTTTGGAAGCAGGCGCTTCATCCAGAATACCGCTTTCATATGATCGGCCATCTGCAGACGAATAAGGTGAAGCAGGTCGTCGGAAAAACCGTGCTGATCCATTCCGTTGATTCCGTGCATCTGGCACATACGATCTCCGACGTCTCTGTCCGGCAGGGACT
>CAMZDH010000149.1 GCA_947305345.1 uncultured Lachnospiraceae bacterium
CCGCATCATCGTCACGCTGTATTCCTTGCCGCAGCGTCCGATCGCTTCGTACGCGGCGAGCCGTTCTTCCTTCACGGTCGAATTGGACCAGTTGGTCAACAGATTGATGGCGTCTTCCGTACCGCAGGTGCCTAACGCGTGCAGCGCGTCCGCCCGGACGTCCAGGTCCTTGGATTTCAAAGCGCGGGCAATCGGGCCCATTTTCTTCTTTGCGCCGAGTTTTTCAAATTTTTCCTTTTTTGCACTCATTTCGATCGTCCTTTCCGGGCACTGCTCCGCCCACAGCCTCTATGTTATAAAATATAATCAACCGCGTCAAAAATGTCAACCGATGTCGTGTGAATAATCTATGAAAATACGGCGTCGAGGATCTCAAACGGGTGCTGGATCAGGTGCTTTGCGCCGTTGGCGGCGAGGAACGCTGCGTCGCGGAACCCCCAAGTGGCGTTTAAACACAAAATTCGGGCGTTTTCCGCGGTTTTCTGGTCCGTGTCGGAATCTCCCACAAAAATGCATTCATCGGCCCGAAAACCCAGCAATTTCGCTGTCTCAAGGGTCGTATACGGGTCGGGCTTCACGGGTTCGTCCGGACGGTTGCCCCGGACGGCGTCAAAAAGACCCGGAAGCTTCTGTTCGATGAGCGGCACCGCGATGGCGTCCGGCTTGTTCGTGACGACGGCGGTCTTGATGCCGGCGCGTCGAAGCGCCCATAGCACCGGCACGATGCCGTCGTAAGGAAGCGTCAGCGAATTGTCGCAGTTTTTGTATTCCTGCAGCATCCGGCGGATGATCCCGTCCGTGAGCGCTACGCCCTCGGGGAGCGCGCGCCCGATCAGCTTTTTCATGCCGTTTCCGACGAACTGCCGGATCTCCTCGAGCGTCCGCTGAGAATAACCAAGCGCCGCAAGCGTCCGGTTCGTGATCCCGGCAAGGTCCGGAAGCGTATTTAAGACCGTTCCGTCGAGATCGAATAAGACGGCTTTAATCATGAAGTCTCCCGCTTAAAAGGCCCAGGTGCCGTTTTCAAAGACCGTGACGGTCTCGCCGTTCTCCCGCGTGCCGACGATCTTCAGATCCTTTGTGCCGACCATGAAATCGACGTGGTTCATCGACTGGTTCGCGCCGTGCTCCAGAAGTTCCTCTTCCGTCATGTCCGGGCCGCCGACGAGGTTCGTCTCATAGCAGGCGCCGAGCGCGAAATGGCAGGCCGCGTTTTCATCAAAAAGGGTCTCCAGGAACAGGATGTTCTGCTCCGCGACCGGCGACGGATACGGCACGAGCGCACATTCGCCGAGCCGGGTGCTGCCCTCGTCGCTCTCCAGAAGCGCCTTCAGGGCTTCCTGCCCCTTTTCCGCGCCGTAGTCGACGACCTTTCCGTCGTGGAAGACGAACCAGAACTTGTCGATCAGCGTTCCGCGGTACGACAGCGGCAGCGCGGCGACGAGCTTCCCTTCCGCCCTTCTCCGGTCCGGCATCGTAAAGACCTCCTCGGTCGGCATGTTCGCGAAGAACCGGCCGCCGTCCGTTCTGTCGAGGTCCGCCCCGACTTCCCAGCGGTGGTTATAGACGAGCCCGACCGGGAAATCCGATCCAGACGCTCTCGTGTAATGCAGCGAATCGAACTGCCAGGCGGTGAGCTTTTCGCATCTTCCCTTCAGGTCGTCCGCGTGCGCCATCCACTTTTCATATGCGTCGCCCTCGCCGATCCGGCAGGCTCCGAAAATGCCGTTCCAGAGCCGCGTCATGGCGATATCCGGATTCTCTCCCGGGAAGACCTTGACCGCCCAGGCGCGCGTCGGCACCGCGACGATGTTCCACTTGAAGCCCATCGTAGACTGGAGCTTATAATACTCCTTCAGCGCTTCGTGCCTCACCTTCTGCAGGGCGGACAGTTTTTTCATGTCCACGCCCTTGAAGATCTCCGGATCCGAGCCCGCGATGTGGATGAAGGCGACGTCGGTCTTCGCATAAGTGTTCAGTTTCAGCGCGGTCCATTCGGGAAAGGTCTCGAATACGGACAGCGGCGCGTAGTCCAGCGTCATGCGGCTGGTCACTTCGTCGTTGTATTCGATCTCGACGCGTTCCGCGCCTTCTTCGTAGGCGTATTTCACGACGAGACGCCCGAACTCGTACGCTTCGATCGGGCAGGTCACATAGACGGTCTGACCGCTCCGGACGTGGACGCCGGCCTTGACGATCAAGCGCGCGTAAGCTTCTTTTCTCTCTTCAAACTGCATGGCTGCTCCTTTTTATTTCAGTATCTTTTTCAGATAAATCCCTGTATAACTCTTCTCGTTTTCGGCGACTTCCTCGGGCGTGCCTTCGGCGATGACCGTGCCGCCGCCGTCGCCGCCCTCCGGTCCGAGGTCGATGATGTAGTCCGCGGATTTGATCACGTCCAGGTTGTGCTCGATCACCACCACGGAATTGCCGGATTCGGCGAGACGATCCAGGACCTGGATCAGCCGCTCCACATCCGCCACGTGCAGGAGTTTAATGCGCTGCGCTTCGCCGCCGGAGAGCTCCGTGCTCGGCTGGCCGAGCCGGACGTACGAAAGACCGACGTCGTACAGCGTCTGGATCTTCGAGCGGATCTGCGGCACCGCCTTGAAGAACTCCAGCGCCTCCTCGACGGTCATGTTGAGGACGTCCGCGATGCTCTTCCCCCGGTAAAGGCATTCGAGCGTTTCATGATTGTACCGCTTGCCGCGGCAGACCTCGCAGGGCACGAAAACGTCCGGCAGGAAATGCATCTGGATCTTGATGATGCCGTCGCCGGAACAGGCTTCGCACCGGCCGCCCTTGACGTTGAAACTGAACCGACCCT
>CAMZDH010000150.1 GCA_947305345.1 uncultured Lachnospiraceae bacterium
AGGACGTTCAGGTTAAAGGAAAGCAGGAAGAATGCGGCAAGCGCAGCGATGAATATCTTCATCCTAAGCGGCACGGTCTTCCGGAACAATGCGACGCCGGTAAAGGCGAGCGTCAAAAGACCAAAGTAGATGTTCGGCGGACCGAATTCGAGGGACCGCCCCATGCCGGGTAGCATCCGCTTCAGGACTTCCAGTAGCGGATGATAGAGTTTCAATGTCGTCGGCGCGGGCTTCATGACGGCCAGGGTCTCGGAAAGGGCTTTTCCGACCGACAGGATCACCGGCAGGTTCACGGCGGCGGCGCCAAGCGAACAGGCCGCGAAAAACAGTCCCCGCGAAAGAAACTGCTTAAACGTCTGCTCCCGTCCCATGCGGACAACTTCCTTGAAGAACCAGATGACCGCGAACGCGCAGACCATGTAGGAAATATAGAAATTCGACCAGATCGTCACCGTGAGCGAAGCGGTATAGAGCAGCCATTTCTTCTCGCGGTAGAAGCGTTCGATGCCGAGCGCGACGAGCGGCAATAAGATCACCGCGTCCATCCACATGAACTGGTTGATGAAGGTCAGGGTATAGCCGGAAAGCGCGTAGGCGGTCGACAGAAGCAGTTTCGAGACCGGCGCCTTTTCCGAACGTGAAAACGCGTAAATGAAGAAAGTCAGGCCCATGAGTCCGAAACGGACGAGGACCATCATGTCGACCTCCCAGACCGTGATCTTTCCGGGCAGGAGGAACAACAGGAGCCAGAGCGGACTGTTCGTGTAATAGCTGCTCTGCGCGAACGCGTCAAAGCCCAGCGCGCCCGTGAAGGAGTAGGTGTTCAGCGAGAACAGGTCCCGCTCCGCCTCGCGAAGCATCGGAAAATACTGTCCCCAGCCGTCGATCGCCGTCAGGGCATACTGCCCGAAGGGCGCGATCTTCCGGCCGATGAACAGGAGAATGCCCACGGCGAACGGCACGAGGAAGGACAGCGCGTAAAAGAGCAGTTTCTTTTTCTTCGTCATGACAGAAAGACTCCTTTGAAAACTCCCATCCTTCTTCTCGGTGTTTTCCAAAAAACGTTACGGCCGCCGGACGTTCAGGCAGCCGCGAAACGAACGCGCTTACAGCACGAACTGGAAGATGGTATACGATACGTAGATCGCCAGCAGAACGATGCCCTGCACCCGGCTGACCTTCTGCCGCTTCAATGCGGGCAGCGTCAGGATCAGCATCACGAGGAAACAGAGCGGAATGTCCACGACGAGCGACGCATTCATGCCGAAGACCGTCTTGCCGGCCGGGATCTGATACGGCGAAAGGGTCGTCGAAAGCCCGGAAACGAGCACGAGATTAAACAGGTTCGCGCCGATGATGTTGCCGAGCGACAAGGCGCTGTGCCCCTTGATGAGCGACGTGACCGCGGTCACGAGTTCCGGACGCGACGTCCCGAGCGCGACGAAGGTGAGCGCGATGACCGATTCCGGCACGCCGATGATCTTTGCTAAGATCGTCCCGTTGTCGACAAGGAGGTTCGCGCCGAGCGCGATGAGCGCCGCGCCGACGATCAGAAAGACGATCTCTTTCCAGAGCGGCAGCTGTTTCTCCTTCGGCTGCGCTTCCTCCTCAGGTTCCGGCGCCGTCAGCGGCTCGCCCGCCACTGCCGCCGCCTGCTTCTGGGCCTTCATCTGCGTCACGATGATGACCGCGGTATAGGCCGCGAAGATCAGGAGAAGCACAATTCCGGAAATGCGGCTGAACGCGCCGAACGCGTACGCATTGAACGCGTAAAAGAGCATTGCGCCGAAGAAAAAGCAGACCGGCAGGATCAGGTTCTTCCGCTCGGTCTTCGACGGACGGATCGCCATCGTCAGCGCCGCGATCAGCGACGTGTTGCAGATGATCGAGCCGAGCGCGTTGCCGTAGGCGATGTCTCCGCTGCCCTTGACCGCGGCGCTCGAAGAGACCATGACCTCCGGCAGCGTCGTGCCGATCGCGACGACGGTCGCGCCGATGATGATCTCCGGAATGTGCAGGCGTTTCGCGATGCCGCTCGCGCCGTCCACGAACCAGTCGCCGCCCTTTATGAGACAAGCAAATCCCAACAGAAACAGCAGCACGGCTTTGATGATTTCCCAGGTTGTCATTTCGTTTTTCCGCTCCTATGAAGACAGAAAGGGCCCCTCAAACGTCAAGACCCTTTCTGCCGGTTGATCTTTTTATTTCCCGCCGAGAAGATTCGAGACGGCGCTCAGGATGCCGCCCGCCTCTTCCTTCTTGTCGTCCTTCTTGCCGGTGAGCCCGCCGAGCAGGTTGCCGAGGTTCAGCTTCGCGCTGACCGCGCTGATGATCGACTGCAGGATGTTCTTGTCCTTGATCGCGGGCAGCAGCTTCTTCACGACCGCCATCGCGTTGGTCTTGAACTTCTCCAAAAGTCCCGAATCACTCGAAAGCTTCTTGACAACGGTCTCCACCAGGGCGCCGATGTCGCCGATGTCGATCGTCTTCTTCTCTTCCGCCTTCTTCGGCGCTGCCTTCTTCGCGGCCATTGTCTTTGCGGTTGTTTTCTTTGTGGTTGCTTTTTTTGCGGTTGCCATAATTATTCTCCTTCAAGAAAATGCCGGTTGCTTATCCTAAAATGTCATCGAGTTCGAAATCGCCCCGGACCAAAAGCTCCAGATCCGCTTCAGGCTCCGCGATAATGCGTCTCGACTGATTCAGAATGGCCTCCTCGATCTTGTTCCGGACGAGCCGCCCGTTGCCCGCGGTCGACGCGCGGACCGCCTGCACGTCCGTGAAATAGCGAAGGAGGGCTTCCTCCGCTTCCTCATCGATCCGGTAGC
>CAMZDH010000151.1 GCA_947305345.1 uncultured Lachnospiraceae bacterium
AAGGCGAAACAGAACCTGGACCGGAACGCCGTCATCAGGGGCTGGTACCGCAGAAGCCCGGTTCCGTACGTGGAACTCTATACGCTGGAAGTCGGCGGCAAGACGAAGAAGATCTTCACCTACGGCTTCGGCAAGGTGATGCGCTGGCTGTATCTGATCCTGGCCCTTGCCGCGGTCGCTTTCGTTGCCGCGAAGTTCTTCCTGTAAAGACAGACGGAACGGACTGCATCGTCCGCCGTGCAGAAAGAAGCCCTGCCGGGCATGCCCGGCAGGGCTTCTTTTTTCATTCCGCACACGTGAAGACGCGTTGTCTCAGTTCGTTCCGCCGAGAGCGGTTCCGTTCACGTACAGCGTATGGCCGTTACTGATGACGTTTGAGGCGTCGCCGTTGAATTCGGTGACGTAACTGTCGGCGGTCAGGATCCAGGTACTGGTGGAATCGAGTGTGACGGAGACCGTGCCGGCTTCTGTGGAGACCGTCTCTCCGGCGGCGTTCGTGATCTTCCCGTCAACGTAACCGGTGAGAGACGAGCCGTCGCTGAGGTTCAGCGTAAGCTTGGAATTGCTGCCCACGAGGACTGCACCGGACAGCTGCTGCGCGGACGCGTTCAGAACCGCTGTATTGCCGCCGCCGCTCCAGCCGTCGTCGCAGACGGAAATGAGGACGTTCGTGCTGTCTTCATTCGTGATCGTGACGCCGGAGAGCGTGATGACCGCGCTGGTGTTGGTAACGTGGAATACGTGGCCGCTCCTGCTGGTGAGGCTCCCGCCCGTCATCGTGAAGGAGGAAGTGCCGCTCGCCGCGTCGCCGGACATGGACTGGTAGATCATGATGCTGTCCAGGAAGGTGGCGTGGCCGTTCCGTTTGGTATTATTTGCCGTCAGATCGCAGTTCACGAGCTCGATGGAGTTCAGACCTTCAATGCAGACGCCCTCGGAAAGGTTCGAAACGAGCGCCGCGTTGGCTACGTGGATCTCCGCCGTGGAGTAGATCGCGGGCGAGCCGAGGCCGTTCGACGTATAAGTCCCGCCGTCCACCTGTACCAGGCCGCCCCCGCGGTCGCTGCGGATGGCCGCTGAAGACTGTCCGGAAGTCGTCACGTCCAAATCGTAGGCATAAGTGGTGCCGCCGCCGGTGGTCATGATGCCGCCGGAGCCGCTGCCGGTCGTCACGATGGTCGTATCGCGGATGATCACGGTGGTGCCGTCGCCTTCTGCGCCGTTCCGGCCGCCGTTGCCGCCGTAGGAGAAGATGCCGTTCGCGCCGGAAGCGTCGGTTGTGATCGTGCCGCCGGTGATCGTGGTAGTGGAGCCGTCCTTGACGAGGACCGCCGCGTTCAGGCCGTAGAAATTGCAGTTGTCGCCGCCGTTCGAACTGCCGGACTTGGTGACCGTGGGATCGCTGATCGTGACGTCATCCGAGGTACTGATCAGCAGGGCGTTTTCGTCAGAAGTCGTGCTGGTATAAGTCCTGCCGCTCTGGCTGTCAGCCGAAGTGATCTCCACGGCGCCGGAGTAATCGATATCCGCGCTGCTGTTTCCGCCGGGACCGCCCTGGCCGTTCGGGCCTCCCTGACTGCCGGGGCCGCCCTGGCCACCGGGACTTCCGGGTTGTCCGTTCCCGCCGGGCATGTCCGGGGGAGTCTCACCCGAAGGCATCTCGGGAGGATTGCCGTTCTGACCGCCGGGTCCTCCCTGTCCACCGGGACCTCCGGGCTGGCCGTTCCCGCCGGGCATGTCCGGGGGAGTCTCGCCCGAAGGCATTTCGGGCGGCGTCCCGTCCGGTTGCGTGCCGCGCACGTCAGAAGGCACAGTGTTGTCCGTATTTGCCGCGGATCCTGTCTCTTCCGCGGACGTTTCAGCGTTCAAAGTATCTTTTTCTGCGCTGCTACCGCAGGCGCACAGGCTGAGGACCAGTGCTCCCGCAACGAAGAACGCAAGCATCGTTCTGATGTGTTTCATGAAAGAAACCTCCTTTATCCTGATAAGTTCATGATAAGGACTTTTCTTGAAAACAGATTGAAATTCTAAAAATTTTTATTCCACGATCTCGCCGGCAAACATGATCGCCGTCGTATCGTTGCAGGTCGTATAGATGAAGAACGAGAACGGCTCATCCGCCGTAAAGACCTTCGGTTCCTTCGGCTCAGGCTCGGTACATTCGTTCTCCATGATCGCAGTCACGGCTGCCGCTTCGACGCCCTCTTCGTCCAGCTTGATGCGGGTCTTCTGGATGATGTCGCTGACATAGAGCGGCCTGTCCAGCATGCCGGAAAAGTCCGCTTTCCGATCATCGAAGGCCTGACTTACGCCGTATTCCTTCAGGAAATCCACCAGTTCCCCGCTCGAAAAATCGCTTTCCAGGTCCATTTTCGGGATCGTGACTTTCACTTCCTCATCTCTTGTCTTCGAAAGCTTTTCCGCAAGACTTTCCGCGGAACCGAGAACGAAGGCCATGCTGACGCCGCCTTCCATTTTAAGGACGATCAGCTTTGTCTCTTCATCCTCGTAATACGGGACTTCCAGTCCGGCATGCATGAATTCCTTCCTGGTCGTTTTGCCGCCGCGGGCATGAAAATCCGCCTCTTCCGTCGCCGATCTCTCAAAGCCGCTCGTCCAGGAATCCTTGAAATACAGCGCGTTCATCAGGACGACCGCAAGCATTTCGGTCGGATAATCATCCGGGAGGAGCTTTTGGATCATGTGCTCGGTCT
>CAMZDH010000152.1 GCA_947305345.1 uncultured Lachnospiraceae bacterium
TGCTCTATAAGGAGAACGGATTCCGGAAAAAAGAGGACGCGGAGGAACTGGTCCGCATATTGAACGCGGCGGCGCCGCCGGAGGCGACCGTCGAGAAGATCGAAAAGAAGACGGAAAAGAAGAGTCCGCCGCTCTTTTTCAACCTGGCGGAGCTTCAGAACGAATGCTCGAAGAAACTCAAGAAATCGCCGGATGAGTCGCTGGAGATCGTGCAGTCCCTGTACGAGAAGAAACTGGTCACCTATCCCCGTACCGACGCGCGGGTCCTTTCGAGCGCGGTCGCGAAAGAGATCCAGAAGAACGTCGGCGGTCTTGTGAAGCTGCCGGAGCTCGGCGCTTTTGCGGAGGAGGTCCTGAAAAACGGGAACTTCGCGCGCGTCCGGCGTCTGCCGTACACGAACGACAAGGAGATCACGGATCATTACGCGATCATCCCGACGGGCTACACGAACGCATTCTCCTCGCTGAAGCCGGCCGAGAAGAGCGTTTACGAGATCATTGTCCGCCGCAGAAGGTGACCGAAAAAATCGCGCTTGAGCTCGCGGTCGGGAAAGAGCATTTCTTCGCGAACTTCAAGTTCCTGAAGGAGCCGGGTTTCCTCGAAGTCCTCGAAGTGAAGCGGGACAAGAAGGAGGAAAAGCCCGAGAAGGACCAGGACGAGGGCGAAGAGGAAAATGCGGGCGCGTTTTCACTCGCGGACCGTCTGAAGAAGGGCGACCGGCTGACGCCGGAGAGATATGAGATCAAGGAAGGCGAGACCACGCCGCCGAAGCGCTATACGTCCGGTTCGCTGATCTTAGCAATGGAAAACGCAGGACAGCTCATCGAAGACGAAAGCCTCCGGGAGCAGATCCGGGGCTCCGGCATCGGCACCAGCGCGACCCGCGCCGAGATCCTGAAGAAGCTGACCTCGATCCAGTATCTGCAGATCTATCCGAAGAGCCAGATCGTCGTGCCGAAGGTCAAGGGAGAGCTTATTTACGACACGGTCGCGCTGTCCGTCCGGCAGCTTTTGAACCCGGAATTGACCGCGAGCTGGGAAAAGGGTCTTTCGTATGTCGCGGAAGGTTCGGTCAGTGCGGACGAGTACATGGAAAAGCTCACGGACTTCGTCAGGAACCGGACCGAGGGCGTCAAGCGCGTCACGAGTCCGGAGGCAATCCTGCCGGTCTATCAGCGGGTCATCCGGGAGATCGAAGCCGCAAAGGACAAAAAAGCGTAAACCGGAAAAAAGCAAGTGGCAAAACCGCATTGACATATGCTATAATAAAAAAGATTATAAAAAGATGAGCAGGGAAGAAGAGAAGGAAGTCCGGAAAACCCCGGAAGGGAAAGAGATCCAGGAAGAGGAGCAGCGGCTCGGCCATGTCGGCGACAAGGTGGAGCATTTCCGGATCTCGCGCCGGGATACGCTGGTCAACGATCTGAAAAACAGCACCGTGGAGGGCATCACCTCGTTCGGCGCAGCCCTGACCGCGCTCCTTTTGCTGCTCGTCGCGATCTTCTTAAGCTACCGCGCGGGCGGCAGAAGCGGCTACGCGGCAGGGATATTGATGGTCATCGACGTGCTGTTCACGATCGCGGCCGTCATCTTCGCCGGACTGGGCTTCAAACGGAAGGACAAGGTCCGGCATTACATGGAAAAAAGGGGACTGATCCTCGGACTCATTGTTGCGGCCGCATTGACGGCGCTCTACGTCCGGGGGCTGATCTTATATCTTCAGAACGGGCTGTGACATGAAAAACAGAGTCGCGCAAATCGCACAGGGCACGGTGAGCTTCCCAAAACCGGAGGTCCGGTTCAGCGTGGATAAGCTGAACGGGACCGTGCTGCCTGACAAGACGATGACCGTGAGCGTGGACGTCGTTTCCGAAAACCGCGTCCCGATGCAGCTGTTTTTCTATTCAATGAATCCGCGGGTACATGTCTCGAAGAACCTGACCGTCGCGACGGCCGGGAAACTCGCGATCGAGATCGATTCCCATTGTCTGACGCCCGGCGACGAGATCCGCGGCACGATCGACATCGTTTATAACGGCGGCGAAGCCGCGATCCCGTACCGCTTTACCGTCGGCATTGCCGGCGGCGGAGAGACGCACGGCTTCCAGTCGCTCGAGGCATTCGCGGCCTTCGCGGCGGTGGAACCGAAGGAGGCGCTGAACGTCTTTTCGTGGAAGGAATTCCTCTGGATGCCGTTCATGCACGACCTGCGCCTTCAGGGGCTTTACCGCACGTATTATTCGAACCTCCACACGGAGAGCGGTCTCCGGGCGTTCCTTCAGGCGGCCGGTCAGGCCGTGCCCGGGGAGAAAACGGGGGATGCCGAAACGCTCCGTCCGGAACGGAAGGTGCAGCGGACGGCAGAGGGCACGGCGCTCCGTCTTCATTACCGGACCGTCCAGCTTTTTAATGAATTCTTGATCGCGCAGGCGAAAAACGCTTCGACCGCTTTCCTCACGGAACGGATCGGCGCGCTCGTCATCGCATTTTCCGACGACCCGGACCTCTCGCTCCTGTATGCCTACGCGCTCCATCTCAACAACGAGCGCGACCGCGCGAAGGAGGTGCTGATCCGCATTCAGGACCGCATTCAGAAGGAACGGATGGAGATCCGCGACCGGTACTGCCTGTTGTTGTACCTCGCGGGCGTTCTGCAGGAGGACCTTTCCCTCGTCGCGAATACGGGAAAGCTCGTCCACAAATACTGGCAGGA
>CAMZDH010000153.1 GCA_947305345.1 uncultured Lachnospiraceae bacterium
GGCTTGAAAGCCTGGCGGAGGTCCTCAGGCAGCATCTTTTGGATCCGGACGGGCTCGTGCTTTCTCCGGACGCGGTCTTTCTGCAGCGGGAGACGGGACGCATTTTCTTCTGCTATGCGCCAGGAAACCGGAAGCCGTTACAGGAAAGCCTCACGGAACTGATGGAATTCTTCATCAAATACGTCAACCCGACAGGGGAGGCGGAAGTACTGCTGGTGTACGGGCTCTACCGGAAAAGCCGGGAAGAAAACGTAACGCTGCAGTCGCTCGCGTCGTTCTGGCGGGAGCAGACGAAAGGACGTCCGGCGTTAACGGAGCGTCTGGCAAACGCGCACGGTCCGCAGCAGGACCAGAAGGAGCGTGCGGTTTATGAAGAACTCGGGCTCGATCCGTATGATACGGGTGCGGCGGCGTATTACGGGGAACCGGGCGCGTTTTTGGAGACCCCGGGGACGGGTCAAAAGCCTTCGGCCGCGCTGTCGGATCGGCCGAATGAAAAACCCTCCTTATGGAAACAACTGTTTGACCGGAATAAGGAAACGTCCGCGCCCGAAGCGCCGGAGGGAAAGAGATCCTTTACGGCCAAAATGAAGGACCACCTGCTCCCGATCCTCGTCACGGTCATCATTGCCGTCGGGATCGTCCTGTTTCTCGTGATTTAGAAAAAAGTGGGAGACGAGTGCATTTTTCGACCAGAAAAAGCATGAGATCAGCTTCGAAACCGCCGTATTCTCCATACAATTTGACAACAAAAGGGTTTTGCGGTAAAATGTGCACGTTCAAAATCCGGCTTTTGCCGGCAGGAATCTTCAAAACGAGCATAGACAACAGGTGGCTAAAATGGATGACTGTATTTTCTGTAAGATCATAGCGGGAGAGATCCCGGCATTCATCATTCATGAAGATGAGGAATGCGTCGCGTTCATGGACATCAATCCGGCAACCCCGGGTCACGTACTGATCCTGCCCAAAACACACATTCGCGACATCGAGGAACTGGATGAGGAGCAGGCGGGACGGCTGATGATGGTCGCGAAGGCCATCGGCCAGAAGCAGAAGAGCGCGCTCGGCGCGGACGGCTTCAACATCGTGCAGACCAATGGAAAAGCCGCCGGGCAGACGGTCCCGCATTTTCATATCCACGTGATCCCGCGGTATGCGGGCGGACCTCAGGTGGCGGCCTGGACGCCGACCTCTCCGACGAGAGAGCAGCTGAACGAGATCTACATTCGGCTGAAAGATTAAGAAAAAGTCCAAACAAAACGACCTCCGTGTAGCGTCACGGAGGTCGTTTTTGATTACAGCCGTTCAGGATTTCACGGTCAGGTCATCGATGAGCCCAAGGACGACCTGCACCCCGTTGCCCTGTGTGCTTTCAGACATCGCCTTCACATAGTCGGCGCGGCGCGCGTACAAGTCTTTTAATGCGCCTTCGAGGCGTTCCGCCGTGAGGTCCGCCTGAGCCAAAACCATTGAAAATCCCTGCTTTTCAAAGGAGGCCGCGTTGAGGATCTGGTCGCCCCGGCTGTTCTCCTTCGGCAGCGGCACGAGGAGGTTCGGCTTTTTCAATGCCAGAAGCTCCGTGATCGCATTGGCGCCCGCGCGGGAAAAGACGACGTCCGCGGCGGCAAAGAGATCCTTCAGCTCTTCCGAAATGAATTCATGTTGCCGGTAGCCGGGCGTATGATCCAGCGCCGGGTCAAGATTTCCCTTGCCGCAAAGGTGAACGACGTCGAAAGTATTTAACAGTGACGGCAGGGCTTCCCGGAGGACTTCATTGAGCTTTTTTGCGCCGAGGCTGCCGCCGATCATGAGGAGTACCGGCTTTTCGCCCGTGAATCCGCAGAACCGTAAGCCCGCTTTCCGCGATCCGGACAGGAGTTCTTCGCGAATCGGCGAGCCGGAGAGCACGGCTTTTTCCTTCGGCAACTTGGAAAGCGTCTCCGGAAAGTTGCAGCAGATCTTTGACGCCGCATGGAAGGAAAGCTTGTTGGCGAGCCCGGGCGTCATGTCCGATTCGTGGATGATGACCGGGATGTGCAGCCGCTCCGCGGCCCAGACGACGGGCACCGCGACGTAGCCGCCCTTCGAAAAGACGACGTCCGGCCGGAACTCCTCCAGGATCTTCTTCGCTTCCTTGACGCCGCGCGCGACGTTCTTGATGTCACGGATGTTTTTCAGGCTCAGGTTCCGCCGGAACTTGCCGGAAGAAATGCCGCGGTAAGCGACGCCGGCTTTTTCGATCATCGACTTTTCAATGCCTTCGTAGGAACCGATGTAGAGTACATCCGCCTGCCGTTTCTGAAGACCCGGCAGGAGCGCGATGTTCGGCGTGACGTGTCCGGCGGTCCCGCCGCCGGTGAGGACGATCTTCATAAGCTGCCTCACGAGATCTGCGCCTTATAGCGTTCCAATGCGGTTGCCAGCTGGTCCGGGCAGGACGTGCCGCGGCCGGCGCAGTCGATGCCCTTCAGCTTGGCGATGGCCTCGTCGACCTTCATGCCGGCGACCAGGCGCGAAATGCCCTGCGTGTTGCCGTTGCAGCCGCCGATGAAGCGGACTTCCTTGATCGTATCGCCTTCGATATCGAATTGAATGGCCCTGCTGCAGGTGCCGCGCGTCGTATAGGTATACATAACTGCCTCCTGAAATCGATTTACGAGCGCATTATACCATAAA
>CAMZDH010000154.1 GCA_947305345.1 uncultured Lachnospiraceae bacterium
TGATCGGCGCGATGAAGAAGAACGCGCTGCCTTTCCGGGTCTTCGCGATCCTCTTCTGGGTGCTTGCGATCGCCGCGGAAGTGATGGCGATCCTCGTCTTTACGCACAAGGTCGAATTCAAGTTCACCGCGGAGAATCCGGGTTACATTATCACGGTCATCGTGCTGCTGGTCCTGGATCTCGCGTTCTTAATCATCGGCTCGCAGCTCTGGAAACGGGCGAACCACTTAAGCCCTGCGAAGAAGGCGAACAAGGCCGCGTTCTGGCTGCAGAACAACCTCGGCGTCATCGTCGCAGCGTTCGCGTTCGTGCCCTTCATCATCCTTGCGCTGCTTGACAAGAATGCGGATAAGAAGTCGAAACTCATCGCGGTCATCGTCGCGGCGGCCGCGCTGGCGATCGGCGGCCTGACGAGCGTCGACTGGAATCCGGTCTCGCAGGAAGACGTGCTGCAGGCGGCAGGCGTCGATACCGTCTACTGGACGAAGAGCGGCACCGTTTTCCATGCCTACGACGACTGCCAGCATCTTAACCGCACGGTGGAACTGATGACCGGCACCTCGACGACCGCGATCGAACAGGGCAAGACCCGTCTCTGCAAGACCTGCGAGGCGAGAGCGGCCCGGGAAGCGGAAGAGGGCATCGAGAACATTAAGACCGATCTGCCGGATGCCACGGACGAAGCTGCCGATTGACCGGAATCAACAAGCAGTCCGGTCCACATACGCTGCAGACCGGCAAAAGGCGGCGCAGTCCATGCTGAGATTGCGCCGCTTCTCTATACAGGAGTGAAAAAATGGTTCGAATCGTGAAAAAAAACGAGCTGAACGCGACGGTTTCCGAACTGTACGTGGAAGCGCCGCTCGTCGCGAAAAAGGCAAAACCGGGACAGTTCATCATTCTTCGCGTGGACGAGGAAGGTGAACGCATTCCGCTGACCGTCGCGGGGACAGACCCTGAAGCCGGCACCGTCCGGATCATCTTTCAGACGGTCGGCGCGACGACCGTCCGGCTGAATCAGAAGCAGTCGGGCGAATGCCTGCAGGATTTCGTCGGCCCGCTCGGGAAAGCGACGGAAATGGAGGGCCTGAAAGACGTGCTGATCATCGGCGGCGGCGTCGGCTCCGCGATCGCGCTGCCGGTCGCGAAAGCCTTTCACGAGCGCGGCGCCCGCGTGACGTCGATCATCGGTTTCAGGAGCAAGGACCTCGTGATCCTGGAAGACGAATTCCGGGCGTGTTCGGACCGTCTCATCGTCATGACGGACGACGGGTCGTACGCGCGGCAGGGGAATGTCACCGTGCCGGAAAAGGAACTTCTCGAAGCGGGGACGCATTTCGACCGCATTTTCACGATCGGACCGCTCGTCATGATGAAATACGTGACCGAGACCGCGCGGCCGTTCGGCGTTCCGGTGACGGCTTCGATGAATCCGATCATGATCGACGGGACGGGCATGTGCGGCTGCTGCCGGCTGACGGTCACGGAGGACGGCAAAAAGGTCACCCGCTTTGCCTGCGTGGACGGACCGGATTTCGACGCGTATACCGTGGATTTTGATGAAATGACGTCGAGAAACCGCATGTACCAGGACTTCGAGCGGCACGCGTACGAAGAGACCTGCAACCTGTTCAGAAAGGCGGAGGCGTAACCATGGCGATCGATCCGAAAAAACATGAAATGCCCGTGCAGGATCCGGCGGTCCGCGCGCACAACTTCAATGAAGTCGCGCTCGGCTATACGGAAGAGGTCGCGGTCGCGGAAGCGAACCGGTGTCTCTCCTGCAAGAACCGTCCCTGCGTCGAAGGCTGCCCCGTGAACGTCCGGATCCCGGAGTTCATCGCGAAAATGAAGACCGGAGATTTCGAGGGCGCGTATCAGGTGATCACGGCATCCTCCTCGCTTCCGGCGGTCTGCGGCCGTGTCTGCCCCCAGGAGACGCAGTGCGAAAAGAACTGCACGCTCGGCATAAAATTCGAGCCGGTCGGTATCGGGCGTCTCGAGCGTTTCGCGGCGGATCATCATCTTCAATCCGCGGATCCGGCCGTGGAAAGACCGGCGCCGAACGGCCACCGGGTCGCGATCGTCGGCTCCGGCCCGTCGGGACTCACCTGTGCCGGCGACCTTGCGAAAAAAGGCTATGACGTGACCGTTTTTGAAGCCCTCCATACGGCGGGCGGCGTGCTGGTCTACGGCATTCCGGAGTTCCGTCTCCCGAAGGCCATCGTTTCCCGGGAAGTCGAAACGCTGAAAAGCCTTGGCGTCCGAATCGAAACAAACATTGTCATCGGGAAGACCCTGACGGTCGACGAGCTCTTTGAAGACGGTTTTGAAGCGGTCTTCATCGGCTCCGGCGCGGGGCTCCCGAACTTCATGGGCATCCCCGGCGAGAGCCTGAAAGGGGTCTATTCCGCCAATGAATTTCTGACGCGGAGCAACCTCATGAAAGCCTACCGGAAGGATCCCGTGACGCCGGTCATGAAAGGCGGCCGCGTCGCGGTCGTCGGCGGCGGCAACGTCGCAATGGATGCGGCAAGGACGGCGCTTCGGCTCGGCGCAAAAAAGGTCTATATCGTTTACCGGCGCTCGATGGAAGAACTGCCGGCCCGCCGGGAAGAGGTCGAGCATGCCATGGAAGAGGGCATCGAGTTTCAGCTGCTCCGGAATCCGGTC
>CAMZDH010000155.1 GCA_947305345.1 uncultured Lachnospiraceae bacterium
GCGCCTACATCGCGACGAATCCCGACTACGTCTGCCCGACGGAATACGGCTTCGTCCCGGACTGCGGTTCGATGTGCATCGGCTACCGGTACGCGACAGGGCTCACGCCCCTCGTCATCGGAAAGCCTCAGCCGACGATGCCTGAGACCGCCTGCAGACTGGCGGGCATCCCGAAGGAGCAGGCCGTGATGATTGGCGACCGGAACTATACCGATATCGCTTCCGGCGTCAATGCGGGCATCACGACGGTCGCGGTCCTCTCCGGCGAGGGTACCCTGGAAGACTTTGTGAACTATGAGAAGAAACCGACCTATATTTTCCGTGACGTCGGGGACCTTCATGAACTCCTGAAGACAGTCAGGTAACGGCTTTCGCCTCAGGGAATCATTTTTACCGGAAAAAGAAAGCGTGTTGTTTTGATCTTTGGAAAACGCATTAACAAATATTATCTGAAATTCGCGCCGCTCCTGCTCCTCGGCGTCGCGGCGCTGATCGTCGTCGACGTCGCGCAGCTCAAGGTCCCGGAACTCTACCGCATGGTGGTGAACGGGCTGAACGGCGCGCCGAACGAAGTGAACGGCGTCGTCCGCGCGTTCGACATGGAATTCCTCCTGCAGGAGATCTGCCTGCCGCTCATCGTCGTCATCGGGCTCATGGTCTTGTGCCGGTTCCTCTGGCGCGTGGGCTTCTTCAGCTCTTCGGTGAAGATCGAGGCCGCGCTCCGCGACGAGATGTTCGATCACGCGAAGGATCTGTCGCAGCAGTATTATCAGGTGAATAAGGTCGGCGACCTGATGTCGCTGTTCACGAACGACCTGGAGACGATCCAGGACTGCTTCGGCAACGGCATCATGACGTTCGTCGACGCGCTCATGCTCGGTACGCTGTCGTTCTACAAGATGTTCCGGATGAACTGGACGCTCGCGCTCCTTTCGATGATCCCGATGGCGTGCCTCTTCGTGATGGCGCTGACGATCGGAAAACGCATGATGGACAAATGGGAAGAGCGGCAGGAGAAGTTCTCGAAACTGTCCGACTTTTCGCAGGAGGCCTTCATGGGTCTTGCGGTCATCAAGGCGTTCGCGAACGAGGTCCGCGAAATGAAGGCCTTCCGGAAGGTCAGCCACGAGAATGAAAAGGTCAACGTGCAGTTCGTCCGCTACGAGACGATCTTCGACGTGTCGATCGAGTTTTTCATCGCCAGCGTGTTCTGCATCATCCTGGGCTACGGCGGCTGGCTCGTGCACGAAGGCACGTTCACGGCCGGCGAACTCATTGAATTCATCGGCTATTTCAATGCGATCATATGGCCGATCCTTGCGATCTCGTTTCTCGTCGACATGACGGCGAGGGGCCGCGCGTCCTTAAAGCGCGTCAGCAAATTCCTGGGCGAAAAAATCGACGTTCAGGACTCGGAGGAAGTGAAGAAGACCTATGCGGACGGCAAAAAGGCCATCCCCGATTTCCATGGCGGGATCGAATTCTCGCACCTTTCGTTCACACATCCCGGCTCGACCGTCGAGGTGCTGCACGACGTGAGCTTCAAGATCGCGCCCGGCGAGAGCGTCGGCCTCATCGGCCGTACCGGCGCCGGAAAATCGACGATCGTCGACCTGATCGCCCGCACCTACAACGTGCCGGACGGCACGATCTTCGTGGACGGCGTCGACGTGAACAAAATGCCGATTGCGGAGTTGCGCCGCCACATTGCCTACGTGCCGCAGGACAATTTCCTGTTCTCGCAGAAGATCGTGAACAACATCGCATTCGCGTTCGAAGACGAGGCGGCGCATCTGGCGGAGGTCGAGGAGGCCGCGCGGCTTTCCGACGTTTACGACGACATTGCCGAGTTCCCGCGGCAGTTCAATACGGTGCTCGGGGAACGCGGCGTGACGGTCTCCGGCGGGCAGAAGCAGCGCATTTCGATCGCGCGCGCCCTGATGAAGAACGCCGAGATCCTGATCCTGGATGATTCGGTCTCCGCCGTCGATACCGAGACTGAACGCGTGATCATCGAGAATCTTAAGAAAAAGCGGACCGGCATGACGACGATCCTGATCGCGCACCGTATTTCCACGGTCGAAAAGATGGACAAGATCCTGTTCATCGAAGACGGAAAGGTCGTGGATTTCGGAACGCCGGCGGAGCTTTCCGGGCGCTGTCCGGAATACCGGGAGATGGTCCGGCTGCAGAAGCTGGAGGACGAGCGGAAGGCCGAAGAGCGCCGGCAGAACACGGCGCCGGAGGACGCCGTCTCACCTGCTTCGGATAATACGGGAAAGGAGGGCATCTGACATGAGAGAATGGTATCCCGTGATGATCGTTGCCGGCGTGCTTCTCCTGTTTTCATCGGCCTTCCTGGTCGCGTTCCTCCTCATCCGGAAAAAGAAGGAGGAGGTCGGCTTCGACCGCCACATGAAGGACGGCGAGCTCCTGAAGCGCCTCTTTAAGTACGCGGTTCCGTATTGGAAGTATTACATCCTGATCCTCTTCCTGATGATCTTAGCCTCGATGCTGGAGATCGTCCCGCCGTTACTCATCGGCGAGATCGAGGAGATCATCAAGAACGCCTTCGAACTTTCCGACATCAGGGGCCGGATCCTCGCCTATCTCGGCGTGACGCTTTTCGGCCTTGTCGGCATGTATTTTGAAGCCATC
>CAMZDH010000156.1 GCA_947305345.1 uncultured Lachnospiraceae bacterium
GGAATCGCCGTAGAAAAAGCGGTTCATCGAGTACTGGAAACCATCGTAAACGAGGGCGTGGAGGCTTGAAATCATTTTTTGCTGTTCGGACAGCGGAAGCGAAGCGAAGGTACCGGCTTCCGTGCCGTAGATCATTGCGCCGAGCTCGTGTCCTTCCGTCAAAACGCGCCGGATGACGTCGGGGTTCGCCTTCGCGTAGCCGGCCGTCGTATAGAAGACCGCCTGAACCTTCTTTTCCTTCAGATAATTCAGGAGATAATCCGTGTTGCTTTCAAATTCCTCGGTGAGGAGGAACTGAAGCGCGATCTTGTTTTCGGAATTCCGGATGCGGATGTGATCGCCGAATTTATCACCGAATTCGGCTTCGTAGCTGACCGCGTCCGGCGGATCGCCGTTTTCGGCACGTGCGTTGGAGATCGAATAAAAGCGGATTTCGCTGCTGTAATCGGATGCGAGCTTATTGAGATCTTCGTCGGAGAGGACATGGATCGTGTTCGGGACCGCCGGGGCGTCTGTCGTGGCTTCCGTGTCGGCCGTCGTTTCGTCAGGCCGTACCGTTTCTTCGGTTTCCGCCTGCGGGTCGCGGGAATGCGCCGTCATGTTCGCGATCGCGATGCCGGAAAAGACCGTCAGTGCCGCAACGACCACCGAGACGATCGACGTGATGATCCAGTTCCGCCTTGTCATGACGTGCCTCCTTTCCGAACAGTTTAATCCTATGTTTTAAAATATCATAGAGTGAAGCAAAGTGTCAACGGCTGCCGGCGTCTTCAGGACACTTCGGCGAAGCCATCATCGAATAATTCGTGTGATAGATCACGTACCCCGGCGCCGCGCCGGCCGGCTTCTTGACGAACCGCTTCAGGACGTAGTCGACTTCCGCCTTTTCAGCGTCCCGGAGGGAAGAGTAATAGACCGCGAGCGAAGCCGCCTCTTCGAAGGCGCGGTCCGGCACTTCGCGGCCGAAGGTCTTCAGGATGACGTGTGAGCCCGGCGCGTTCTTCACGTGGAAGAACCAGTCCTCCGGTCCCGCGAAACGCATCGTCAGTTCGTCGTTCTGCTGGTTGTTCCGGCCGACGTAGAGGTCGAATCCGTCGCTTGACACGTATTTGACGGGTTTCGACGGCGCAGCGCGACGTACCTGTCCCCGCTGCGGCTCCGAATGCTTCAGATACCCGCTCCCGCGAAGCTCCCGCCGGATCTCCCGAAACTCTTCCGGCGTTTCGGAAAGCTCGATCGAGAGGCGGACGGAGGAGAGGTGCGCGATCTCCCTTTCGGTTTCTTTTAGCTGCGCGGTCACGGCTTCAAAGGTGCGCTTTTCCTTGTTGTATTTATCGAAATAGCGGACCGCATTGTCATTGATCGAAAGATCGGGATCGAGCGGGATCCGGACGATTTGATCGTTGTCATGGTAGTTTTGGACCTCGACCTCGGCTTCGCCTGCGGGAAGCGAATAGGCATATGCCTGCAGGAGTTCGCCGAAGAGGCGGTGCCGGCCGCGGTCCTCTGTGTCCCGGAGCTGCTTTTCCTGAAGCGCCTGCTTCCTCGAAGCACGTTCGAGATGCGTTTTCACGATGCGGAGAAGATCCTCCGCATTCCGCTTCCGGTTCTCCGTTTCCGCCTTTTGCCGGTAAAAACGCGTCAGAAGCTCGGAGACCGAAGCGCAGGCTTCGACCGTGTAGCGGTCTATCGAGCGCCGGTAGGAAATGAGCGGCAGCGCGGAAAACTGCTTCGGCACGCCGTTCTGATAAGCGATCTCCGGGGAAAACCGGCCGCTTTCGATCCGGCTTAAGAGGCGCGAAAAGGCGCTGTACAGGGCGTCCTTCCTGGTTTGGTCAAGAGACGATACCCGCGCTTCCGGATCGAAGCCTTCGCTGAGCAGGAACTCGGACGACGCGGACTCGGAAAAACCGGAGAAGCGCTTCGCGAAAAGATCGGTGAGGGACAGGTCGTCCGCCGTTTGGAAAAGGCGCGTTTCATCACAGGAAAACGCGTCGGTTTTTCCTTGTGTTTCCGGAATGAAATAGGGGCTTCCGGGCAATACGGTCCGAACGGAGCTCATCGTCGGCGGAACCCGCCTGATCGCATCGATCACTTTGTTTTCTCGGTCGACAAGGATGATGTTGCTGTATTTTCCCATGAGTTCGACGAAGAGACGCTTTTCGGAAAGGTCGCCCATTTCGTCGAGGTGTTCAAAGGTGAAGAGGACGACGCGCTCAAGCTTTATCTGCGAGACCGAGAGAAGCTTCGCGTTCAGGAGGTGCTTTCTCAGTACCATGCAGATATTCGGCGCGGTAAGCGGCGACTCCGTTTCCTCATCGGAAAGCGTAAGAAGCGGAAGCGACGGATTCGCGGACACAAGGAGACGCCGGGCGCCCTCAGGCGTCCGGAATACGAGATCGAGCCCGTCCTTTTCGGGCTGCCGGATCTTATTCAGGCGTCCGTCCTTTAGGACTTCGGCAAGTTCGCCCGTCAGCGCCCTGAGAAGGATCCCGTCTAAAGCCATAAGGCCCTCCAAAAAAAAGTATAAATAAAATATATCATTTTAAAGGGATGCGGTCAATGGGGAAGGGAATTGACCTTCCCGCCGTTTTGGTCTATAATAAGGACACTGTTTTGACTAATGGAGTCTT
>CAMZDH010000157.1 GCA_947305345.1 uncultured Lachnospiraceae bacterium
ATGATGGAATGCTGCGCGATGGAGGCAAAAGCGATCAAGGCCCATACGCCCGACATCCCCGTGACGACGAACTTCATGCATTTATACCGCGGCCTCGACTACCGGAAATGGTCGGAAGTCCTCGATTTCACGAGCTGGGACAGCTATCCGTTCATCGACGAAGACCGCGCGGACGCGTCGCTCTGGCACGACTACATGCGGACGCTGAAGGGCGGCCAGCCGTTCCTCCTCATGGAACAGACGCCGAACGTTACGAACTGGCAGACCTACAACTTCATCCGGAGGCCCGGCGTCGTAAGGCTCTGGTCTTACCGGGCGGTCGCGCACGGCGCGGACGGCGTGCTGTATTTCCAGCTCCGGCGTTCACAGGGCGCGATGGAAAAAATGCACGGCGCGGTCATCGACCATATCGGTACCAACGAGACCCGGTCCTTTAAGGAAGTCGCGAAGATCGGCAATGAATTCGCGATGCTCAGCGACACGCTGATCGGCGCCAGGACCGACGCGAAAGCCGCGATCATATTTGATTACGACAACTGCTGGGCATCCGAGCTCTGCTGCGGGCCGAGCCGCGATCCGGAGTATAAGAATTACGGACATGAAGTCCTGCGCTATTACAAGGCACTGAACGCCCTGAATATTCCGACGGACGTCGTCTGGGAAGAGGCGGACTTCTCGAAATACCGTCTCCTCATCGCGCCGATCCTCTACATGGTGAAGCCCGGCGTCAAGGAGAAGATCGAAGCCTTCGTCCGAAGCGGCGGAACGTTCGTCGCGTCCGCGTTTTCCGGCATCGTCGGCGAGACGGACCTCGTCGAGCTCGGGGGCCATCCCGGACCGCTGAAGGAAGTCCTCGGCATCATCGTCGAAGAGATCGACTGCCTGCCGCCTGATAGGAAGAACAGCTTCCGCTACGGCGGGGTGCGGTATGAGGCGAAGCAGTATTTTGACCTCATCACGAAGATCGCCGGCACGTGCAAACCGCTTGCCGCCTATGAAAGCGACTTCTACGCCGGTCTTCCGGCCGTCACGAAGAACTGCTTCGGCCGCGGCTTCGGCTACTACGTCGCGACGCGCTCCGAGGACGCGTTCTATCAGGAGTTCATCCGCTACGTGGCAGCGGAGGCCGACGTTCAGCCTGTTTACGAGGCGGTTCCGGGCCTGGAGGTCACAGAGCGGAAAAACGCGAACGGGACGTTTACGTTCTTCTTAAATCACAACGATCTGCCGGTCACGCTCACGATGAAGGCCGAGGGACTGGAGCTCCTCACCGGGAAACCGTACGGCGCGGGAGAGCGCGTCGAGCTCGGTGCGAAGGGCGTCTTCATCTATCAGACGAACTGAGACGCATTTTTATTGAAAAAAACGATGATTTTCCGGTTGACAAGCGGTTTTTCCTGTGGTATTTTATGTGAGGCTTTGAAAAAAGCCTGACCGAAGACAGCAGGTGTCGCAAGACGTAAGGAGAAAACGCCTGCCGAGGAACAAAATCGTGAGATGATCAGATTTTCGGACCCCGTATGTGCTTTGGGGTCCGATTTTTTATCGGCCGCACGGCCGCATTTTACGATTGCGGTTCTCCTTCAAAAATCTAAAAAGGAGGAAAAACATGGCTAAGATTGAGATCAAGAAGCCCATCGTGGAAGAGATCTCGAACGTGCTGTCCGGAAGCGCAACGGCCGTCGTCGTCGACCACAGAGGTCTGACGGTCGCGGAAGACACCGAGCTTCGCAAGACGCTCCGTGAAGCAGGCATCCAGTACAAGGTGTACAAGAACACCTTCATCCGGTTTGCCATCAAGGACACCCCGTTCGAAGACCTTTCAAAGGTGCTCGAAGGTCCGTCCGCGCTGGCGGTCGCCAAAGACGATCCGATCGTTGTGTCCCGCGAAATCATGAAGTTCGCGAAGACGCACGCGAAGCTGGAAGTCAAGGGCGGCGTCGTCGACGGAAAGTTCTGTGATCCTGCCGGCATCAAGGAAGTGGCGAACATTCCCGGACGGGAAGCGCTGCTTGGCAGACTGTTCGGCAGCATGCAGTCCCCGATTGCCAACTTTGCCCGCGTCATCAAGCAGATCGCGGAAAAAGACGAGGCAGCAGAGTAAACCGGCCGCGTCTGGCGGTCAGAATGTACCGGTGTGGTACGCATTTGTGTTCATGAATTGGAGGAAAAAATATCATGGCAAAGTTAACGACTGAAGAATTCATCGCGGCGCTGAAAGAGCTGTCCGTTCTGGAACTGAACGAGCTTGTCAAGGCTTGTGAAGAAGAGTTTGGCGTATCCGCAGCAGCGGGTGTCGTCGTTGCAGGTCCTGCAGCCGAAGCGGCTCCGCAGGAAGAAGAGAAGACCGAATTTGACGTCGAGCTCACCGAGGTCGGCCCGAACAAGGTCAAGGTCATCAAGGTTGTCCGTGACGCGACCGGTCTTGGCTTAAAGGAAGCGAAGGACCTCGTCGACGGCGCTCCGAAGAACGTCAAGGAGCAGGTCTCCAAGGCGGAAGCGGAAGACCTCAAGGCAAAGCTCGAAGCAGAAGGCGCAAAGGTCACCTTAAAGTAATCCGCACCGACGGATACCGACAGTTCATTCGTACCTTCCTGTCGTTAAATAAAACCGGGAC
>CAMZDH010000158.1 GCA_947305345.1 uncultured Lachnospiraceae bacterium
GGCGAAAGCGGCCGAGGCTCCGAAGGCATCTGAAAAGAAGCCTGTTGCGGCGAAAACGGCCGAGGCTCCGAAGGCGCCTGAAAAGAAGTCGGCGGCGAAGAAAGCCGAAGAAAAGAAACCTGCCGCGGAGAAAACGCCCGTAAAAAAGCCCGTGGAAAAGAAAACGGCGGAAAAAGAGACAGTCGAAAAGAAGACCGTCGAAAAGAACGCTGAGGAGAAGAAGCCCGCCGTGAAGAAATCTGCAGCGAAAAAACCTGCCGGGGAAAAGGCGGAGCCGGTAAAGACTGCCCCTGTGAAGGCGGCGGAGAAGAAGCCCGCGAAGGCAGAAAAGCCTGCGGAAAAAGCCGTGAAGCCCGAAAAGCCCGCGCCGGCCGAAAAACCTGTCAAGGCGAAGAGGAAAGAAGCGGAAGAAGAGGAAGAAGAGGAAGAAGCGCTGAACGATTTCCTCAACGATTTCGAGGAAGAGGAAGTCCTTTCGGAGGATGAGGAGAACGACAGGATCGATCTCAAGGAAGACAACCACGGCGAGATTACGAACGAGGAGTTCGAAAAGATTCTTGAGATCGCGAAGGACCAGAGCAACGGCATTGACAGCGAGGATATCGACCGCGTCCTGAAGGGCAGGACGATCTCCCTTGACACGCGCCACAACCTGATCAAGGAGCTGGAGGCCAAAGGCGTCAGCGTTCTATCGACAAATCCGGACGATATCCTTTCGGGCGAAGATCTGCTGGACGAATCGGATTTCGAGCCGGTGGATGAAGAAAACTTCGACTACGAGAACATTGAAGCGGCCGACGGTCAGGGCGCCTCGGATCCGGTCCGCGTGTATTTAAAAGAGATCGGCATGGTCAAACTTCTGATGCCGGAAGAGGAAATGGAGCTTGCGAAGCGGAAGGAAGCCGGCGACGAAGAGGCGAAGAAAAAACTGATCGAAGCGAACCTCCGTCTTGTGGTCAGCATTGCAAAAAAATATACGAACCGCGGCATGAGCTTCCTGGACCTCGTTCAGGAAGGAAACCTCGGACTCATCAAGGGCGTCGAGAAATTCGACCCCGACAAGGGCTACAAGCTCTCGACCTACGCGACCTGGTGGATCCGCCAGTCCGTGACGCGCGCGCTGGCCGATCAAGCCCGCATGAGCCCAGCGTCAAGGAAATCGCCGAGGAACTGAAGATGGACGAGAAGAAAGTCATGGAGATTATGCAGATTTCCAAGGAGCCGGCTTCTCTGGAGACGCCGATCGGCGAAGAGGACGACTCGAATCTCGGCGATTTCGTCGCGGACCCGAATACCGTGACGCCCGAAGCGAACGTTGAGAACGTGATGCTTCGCGAAGAGATCGCGAATCTTTTGATGGACTTAAAGGAACGTGAGCGGAAAGTCATCATCTACCGCTTCGGTCTGGGAGACGAGCCGCCGATGACGCTCGAGGAGGTCGGCAAGAAGTTTGAAGTCACCCGGGAACGCATTCGTCAGATCGAGGCGAAAGCGCTCCGGAAGCTCCGGATCCCGATCCGGAAGCGGCGCATTCAGGATTTTTTGAACTGATGTCATGAATAACCGCCGGTTTGATCTCGAACTGGAATCTTACGTCAAGGGGCTGGAAGCGGTCCAGCCCCTTTTATTGCACGTCTGCTGCGCGCCCTGCAGCTCGGCGGTGCTGGAAAAACTGTCGGCGCATTTTGACGTCACGGTCTACTACTACAACCCGAACATCGAATCCGCGGCGGAGTACGGACGCCGGATCGAAGAGGTGCAGCGGCTCATTCAGGAAATGCCGCTTCCACGTCCGGTGCGATTTGCAGCAGGGCCGTATGAGCCGGAAAAATACCGGGAAGCGATCCGGGGCTACGAGGCCGAAAAAGAGGGCGGAATGCGGTGCCGCCGCTGTTTTGAATTACGGCTCGGCGAAACTGCGAAATACGCGAAAACCCACGGATTTTCGCTTTTTACGACTACATTGACGATCAGTCCGATGAAAAACGCCGCGCTCCTCAACGAGATCGGGGAAACCGCGGCAAAAAAGGAGGACATTTCCTTCCTGCCGTCGGATTTTAAAAAGCAGAACGGATACCGGCGCTCGATCGAATTATCCGCTCAATATGCCCTTTACCGACAGGATTACTGCGGCTGCGCGTTTTCAGACCGCGAAGCGGAAGAGAGGAGGCGTGCCAAAATGGAAAAACAGAAGGAACGGACCTACGCAGTCATCGATCTTTACGCGCTCCGGTCAAATTACAGGAACCTGACCGCCCTTTTGCCGGAACCGATGAAGACGATGCTTGTCTTGAAGGCGGACGGCTACGGGCACGGCGCGCTCGCGCTTTACAGGGCACTCGAGCAAGAACCGCGGATCTTCGGCGTGGCGGTCGCGACGGCGGAGGAAGCGCTGCAGTTCTGGCATTCCGGCGTCCGCTGCCCGATCCTGATCCTCGGCGCGGTGCAGGAAGAGACCTATCCGGAACTCATCCGCTGTAAGATCCGGCCGACGATCTTTACGCTGAAGCAGGCGGAAGCGTTTTCGGAAGCCGCGCGGAAAGCGGAAAAGGAAGGGCTTTATCATTTAAAGATCGATACCGGCATGAACCGGATCGGGCTTACTTCAGACGAAGC
>CAMZDH010000159.1 GCA_947305345.1 uncultured Lachnospiraceae bacterium
AGACGGTGCTTGCGCTCTATAAAAAGGACGAAGCGTTTCGCGAGAAATACCGGTCCTGCAAGGGCTTCTGCCAGGCGCACGCGGGCGAACTCATCGAGCGGGCGCGGGAAATCATGAACGCAAAGGAATTAAAGGAATTCGCGGACACGACGTTCGACCTTTACATCGAAAACGCGAAGCGGCTCTCCGAAGATCTCGACTGGTTCGCGAACAAGTTCGACTATCGTTACAAGGACGCGCCGTGGAAGAATGCGAAAGACAGCGTCGAACGCGCCGTGATGAAGACGAACGGCATCGACGCGCTGAAGAACAATGCGGAATGCGACCGGTCTCCGGTTCAGGATAAAGAAAATCAAGACTCACAATAACAAGGAGGATCTTATGAAGAAGTTTTTTAAGGAATTCAAGGAATTCGCGATCAAGGGCAACATGATCGACATGGCGGTCGGCGTCATCATCGGCGGCGCGTTCACGGCGCTCGTCGGCGCGTTCACGACGAACATCGTGAATCCGTTGATCTCGCTGATCCCCGGCGTCAACAGCCTGGACGAAGCATTGAAGATCGTCATCACGCCGGCGGTGCTCGACGAAACGGGCGCGATCGTTACGCCCGAAGTCGCGATCAAGTTCGGCGCGTTCATTTCCGCGATCATCACGTTCCTGATCCTTGCGCTCATCATTTTCCTGTTCGTGAAGGCGGTCAACAAGGCGCGCGAAGCGGAGAAGAAGCTGAAAGAAGCGAAGAAGCCGAAGGAAGAGCCGAAGGCACCGACCACGAAGATCTGCCCGTTCTGCCGTTCCGAGATCGCGATCGAAGCGACCCGCTGCCCGCATTGCACGAGCAAGCTCGACGAATAAGCGTTACGGCCGTTCAAAAAGTATTTGCGGTTTGTTCTTCAATTTTTCACATTTGTGTGGTAAATTGAAAATCGGAATGAAGGAATGGTCCCGCATTCTCATCGAGAAAGGAGTTTTTCAATGGGCAAGATCAGTTATACGAAATTATTCTTAGGCGCGGTGGCTTTAGGCGTGTCTGCAGCCACGGCTTATACGTTTGTCAAGCGTTATCAGCAGTATGCCCCGAAGGCGCTGCCGGAGAACGCCGGGGACGAGGTGGTGACGCCGTCGATCGACCGCGATGCGGCAAAGCGCGCGGCGGACGAGACCATAGAGATCGTCAAGACGCAGGCGGGGAAGGCGTTCCGTACGCTCGGCGAATCCGCGAAAGCCGTCGGCGGCGTGATCAGTGAGAATTACGGCGAGGAGATCGGTTCCGCGAAGAAATATGCCGGCGAGAAATTCGACGCCGCCAAAGAATATGCCTCCGAGAAGTTCGCCGAAGCGAAGGAATACGCGGGTGAGAAATTCACGCAGGCGAAGGAATACGTCCAGGACAAGTACCGTGATTTCGCGGATAAGAACCCGAAGGTCGCCGAGACGATCGAGAACGTCCGCGATTCGGCGGAGCGGACGTATCAGGAAGTGAAGGAAAAGGTCGCGGATTTCTTCGACAGCGCCGAGAAACCTGAGGACACGGATCCCGAAGAAGAGAAGGATCCCGTGGCGGAAGCGGTGGAGAACGCCGAGAAGGCCGCGGAAGACGCGCTGAAGGCCGCGGAGAATACGACCGGAGATTTCATTCAGAATCTTTGACGCATTCCTCCTTTTTGCCAAATTTCCGCTTGACAAACCGGGAAAATATGCTACAATTCCCTTTGTGTTTTCAAAGAAATCTGGCACCGAACGGAGGTGAACCCAATATGTCGAAAGTCGTCGTCAACGAGAATGAGAATCTCGATAACGCGTTACGCCGTTTCAAGAGAAACTGCGCGAAGGCAGGCATCCAGCAGGAAGTCCGCAAGAGAGAATGCTACGAAAAGCCCTCCGTCAAGCGCAAAAAGAAATCTGAAGCCGCGAGAAAGAGGCAGGACAAACGTCCTGCCCGCTTTTTGTATTCAGATCATGGCCTCATTCACCCCGGGTCTCTGATTCGCTCTGTGTTGCCTCGATCACCAGTTCATTCGTGACGACCGTGCCTTCCGGCGTGCCGTCGTCCTTTGGCGCTTCATAAACGGTCTCCTTGGCCTCGAAATGCGTTTTAACGTATTCGACGATCTCCTGAACGGTCGATTCGCCGATCTCAAAGCGCCGTCCGCTCATCAGAAGGTTCGTCGTCACGGTGCCGTCCGGATAGAGCGTGAAGGCTTTGTTATCGATGCCGAGGAGTGGGACGTTTGTTGAAAAACTCAGGACCGCGTCCTTGGAATGACCTTCTTCGGAGACGAGCGGCGCGTTCCGGTGGGCTTCGGAAAAAATGAGGCCGTACAGTGCGTCTCTTTCCGCGTCTTCATTGATCTCATAAGTGATCATGCCGGCTTTCTTTTCCGCGCCGATCCTCAGGTATTCCTGATAGGCGGCAGAGAAGAAGAGCTCGTCTTTGAGTCCGAGCGCGTCGGCAAATCCGCCGAGCGTCGTGATCTCGCAGGAAGGATTCAACGCTGCGTAAGCGCCCTCGTAGCCTTCCAGCTTGATCGCGGCGGCCGCCTCCGGGGAAACGCCCTGAATGGCGAACACCGTGCCTGAAACGATCATGATCTTGCCTTCGGCTTCTTCTA
>CAMZDH010000160.1 GCA_947305345.1 uncultured Lachnospiraceae bacterium
GTGCTCACGGTCGCCGGCGAAGGGCCGGAAGTGAGCGCGGTAAACGGTTACCGGCTGGAACGGTTGAAATAGAAGAGAGGCGTCAATGACACGTAAAAGCCCCGGCTTACAGGCCGGGGCTTTTTTGGGCAAAAAAAAGAGCGCGAGACGGGGATCGAACCCGCGAACTCCTCCTTGGCAAGGAGGCGTAGTACCACTCTACTACTCGCGCAAATGTAAATCTTATTATATTTACAATTCCCGAATTGTCAAGCGGAAAATTTCCGTTCGCTTTTTCGGGCGTGGCCTGGGTCGGAATCGAACCAACGACATAAGGATTTTCAGTCCTCCGCTCTACCAACTGAGCTACCGGGCCCCACGGGATCGACCGTCGCCGCTGCCGGCGGCCGGGGTCGAACCGGCACGAGTGTCACCACTCACGGGATTTTAAGTCCCGGGCGTCTGCCTATTCCGCCACGCCGGCTTGTCAGAAGGAGTGGGTGGAGGTGGATTCGAACCACCGAAGCATTCCGCAGCAGTTATATTAGCATAATGGATTTGAAAATGCAAGCACTTTTTTCGATTCAATAAAACGGGGACGGCCGGGTCGGCCGCCCCCGCGAAATCCTGCAAAAACGCCTTTATCTTCTCAGGTTTTCGATGATCGCCGTCACGCCTAAGCCGCCGCCGCAGCAGGAGGTGACGACCGCGTAGCGGCCGCCTCTCCGCTCGAGTTCGCGCATCGCGAACATCGTGATGCGGGGACCGGACGCTCCGTTCGGATGACCGAAGGAGATCGCGCCGCCGTTGACGTTCCATTTGTCCTCGTCGATCGGCTTGCCGTTGATCTTTTCAAACTCGCGAAGGACAGCAAGGTTCTGCGCCGCGAAGGCTTCGTTGCACTCCCAGAGGTCGATGTCGTCGAAGGTCAGACCCGCGCGCTTTAAAGCGTCGCAGGTCGCGCCGACCGGGCCGAGGCCCATGATCTTCGGATCCAATGCGCTGTTGCCCGCCTGGACGAAGCGCGCATAGGGCTCGTAGCCGAGCTCTTTTGCTTTTTCTTCCGTCATCATCAGCACCATCGAGGCACCGTCGTTCCGGCCGGAGGCGTTGCCTGCGGTCGTGACGCCCTCGGGCTTCACGGATTTCAGTTTCGCCAGGCCTTCCAGCGTGGTCTCCGGACGCATGAATTCGTCCTTCGCAAAAGCGATTTCAGGGGTCTTCTTCGTCGCCGGAATGATCACCGGAACGATCTCTTCATTGAAGTATCCCTTTTCCCATGCCGCTGCCGCGCGTGCCTGTGAACGGCAGGCGAACGCATCGCATTCTTCACGGGTAATGTTGTACATTTTTGCCAAATTTTCCGCCGTTGTGATCATATCGATCGCGTCTTCCTCCTTCGGAGAAAGCTTCTGCGGCCAGAAAACGGTCGGAGGCGTCATCTTGTAGGGCTCGGTCGCCATCGAGACCTTCGCGCTGATCTGGCTGAAGGACTCGGCGCCGCCCGCGATCATGACGTCCGCATTGCCGACCATGAGGTTCGCCGCGGCCTGGTTGATGCACTCGATGCCGGAACCGCACTGACGCTCGATGAAATCGGTCCACACGTCGATCGGCAGGTTGGATTTGAGTACCGAGAACCGTGCCGGCGCCTGCGTCTGGCCGTCGTACATGGCGCTGCCGAGGTAAAGGCCTTCCACCTTACCGCGCTCTTCGATCTGTGTCTTTTTCAGCAGGCCGTTGATCGCAAACGATGCCAGGTCTGTCAACGTAAACTGTTTCAACCCGCCGCCGATCCGGCCGAAACCGGTTCTGACGCCGTCTACCAATACCGCATTTCTCATAATTATCCTCCGCATTCAATTCTACGCTGCCGCCTGATCGCGGCCCTTACAGAAAAAAGTATCACACATGCATTTTGATGTCAATTCTTTTTCGCCGGATAAAGCCCCGGTTCTGCCCATTTTTTCGTGGAAAAGCGGCGGGCGGTCCCGGTTTTTCCGCCAAGCGCGCCGTTTTGGATTGACAAGGAAAATGCATTTTTCTATAATAAAACACACAGTACATTCATCTTTACAATGGAGGAATATCGGATATGGACAAACCATTGACCGGCATTAAGGTAGTGGATCTCTCCACGTTCGTCGCGGCGCCCGTCACCGCGCGCCTTTTGGCCGACCTCGGCGCCGAAGTCGTCAAGATCGAACCGCCGAACGGAGACACCTGGCGGCTCACCGGCATCAACTACGTGCCGACGCGTTTCAGTCAGGACGAAAACCCCGTTTTTGACATTTACAACACCGGCAAGAAGATGATCTCGATCAACATGAAGACGCCGGAAGGTCAGGAGATCTTTCACAAGCTCCTCGGCCGTGCGGACGTCTTCGTCACGAACAACCGGGATCAGGCGCTCGAGCACCTTCACATCACCTACGAGGAACTGAAGGAACGGTATCCCCGCCTGATCTACGCGCAGGTTACCGGTTTCGGCCCGAAAGGCCCGAAGGCCGGCATGCCCGCATTTGATACGACGGCGTTCTGGTCGCAGACCGGCTTCATGCGCGACATGGCGGTCGTCGGCGAAGACGGCGCCTACAATCCGACCTATCCGCCTTCCGGCGTCGGCGAC
>CAMZDH010000161.1 GCA_947305345.1 uncultured Lachnospiraceae bacterium
GCCGACGCCGATCGCCTGTCCGTCGAATGCGTAGCAGACCGAATTGGACTGCGTATATTTGAGGGTGATCAGCGCGATGAGAAGATCCCGCTTCGCGTCTTCCGGAAAGTCTTTTTCCGCGGTCACGACGTTTGAAAGCAATGCTTCATCGATCTTCCCGCCGTTTCGTCCCTGCTCGAAGCAGACCCCGAACACCTCCCGCCGCTCCTGTACCTTCGGGCGGTAGGAAGCGTCGATCTTCACGATGTTGTACGCGCCCTCCTTCTTTTCCCGAAGGATCTGAAGCGCCTTTTCCGAATAACCCGGCGCGATGACGCCGTCCGAAGTCTCCCGCTTTAAAAGCCTTGCCGTCACTTCGTCGCAGGGCTCCGACAGGGCCGCCCAGTCGCCAAACGACGACAGCCGGTCCGTTCCGCGCGCTCTCGCATAGGCGAGCGCGATCGGAGAAGCATCCAGTCCTTTGACTTTTTCCACGAAACAGGCGCGTTTCAGGCGTTCTGACATCGGAAAGCCGAGCGCCGCCGACGTCGGGCTCACGTGCTTAAAGGACGCGGCCGCCGGGATCCCGGTCGCTTCCGCGAGCTCTGACACGAGCTGCCAGGAGTTCAGGGCGTCGAGAAAATTGATATAGCCCGGCCGCCCGGACAGCACCTCGATCGGGAGGTCCGACCCGTCCGCCATATAAATGCGGGCCGGTTTCTGATTCGGATTGAGACCGTATTTCAGTTCAAATGCTTTCATGACTGCCTCCGGGGATCACCGTTCTTCCGGTGCGGATGTATTGAAAACGCGGGCTTTCGCTGCTCCGGTTTTCAAGTCCGTGAAGCGGACGTAAAGGGCGATCCGGTTGTTTTTGTTTAATGCGTTCCAGAGCGCTTCGGAAAACGCGTCGAGATCTCCCTCGATCCGTACGCGGCGCGGCGATCCGGTAAAGGACGGCAGCGGGTTCCCGTCGCCAAGATACGTATGAATGAGGTGTCCCAGGCCCGGTTTCCCGGTATATTCGTAGAAATGCCTGGCCGTGTCTCCGGCTTCGTCCCGTTTCAGGACGCTGAGGCGGTACTGAAGCCCGCCGTCCCTTCGCGACAAAAGCCCGCTGATCCGCGGCGTATAATGCGGCGCGTCCGGCTCGAACGTCCGGCTTTCAAGCGCTTCCTCAAGGGTTTTTCCTTCTGATAATCCCTGAAAGACCGTATCCGTCTGATCGCCGTTCGTCACGATGATCTCCTGCCCGAACGGCCGGACGGCGGCGTAAAGGATGAGGCTCGGATCGACGACCTTTTGAAGATCCACCGCCTCCGTAAAAACGCTGCCCGATTGCTCGACGAGCACGCGGTTCTTGGAATGCGCGCTCCTGCCCATGAGGAAATAGGCAAGCACCGCGCTCTGGCCGTCTTCTGTTTCTCCGATGAGGATGCCGCGGCCGGGATAAAGATTCCCTGAAAGCACCGCATTGACCGGCTTTCCGGCGGGCGAAAACGGGCTGCATTCCGCTTCGAGCGCCTCCGTAAAGCCGTAACAGAGACTGCCCCGCGCATGGCTGTCGCTTGAAAGCACGAACGAAGCGCCCCGCTCTTTTAAATACGCCCGGATCTCCTTTGCGGGATAGGGTTCGGTCCGGTACCCGCGCGCGACCCCGCCCGTATTGATCTCAAACGGCTTTCCGGCAGCAAGAAGCGCGACCGCCGCGCCCTGCCATGACTTCCTGTAAAGCGAATCCGACGGATCGAACAGCGCGTGATCCTCATTAAATTTCGTAACAAGGTCAAAGTGGCCGATGAGGTCGCAGTCCGTCTTTAAAACGAGCGTTTTCAGCGCTTCATAGTAGTTTTCGATCAGCGGATAAACGTCCCCTTGAAAAAAGGTGTCTGCCGCCCAAACAAGGATGTCCTTCCGGTAATCGACCGGAATAAACAGCCGCCCCCCGTCACGGATGCAGGCGCCCTCCGGCGCAGCTTTCAGAACGGCCGCAAGGTCTTTTTCGGCATAGCCAAGATCCTTCTCCTCCAGGCAGAAATAATGGCACGATCCGATCACGTAATCGTATCCGGCCGCGGGTGCGCCCGCGTAGAGATCCTGTTCCACGCCGAGGCGGACCGTGATCTGCCCCCGGTATTTTTCCTGCAGGCGCCGGATCTCGGCCGTATATTTCGGGACGTCCCCTTTTTGAATGCAGTAGCTCCCGTCGAACGGCGTATAGGAATGGTCGCTGAAGCCGATCTCCTCAAGCCCCCTTGAGACCGCCTCCAGAACGACTTCCTCCGGCGTATTCGTTCCGTCGCTGAATGTGGTATGGACGTGGTAATCCCGAAGCGCGTTCACGATGTCATTTTCTCCTGTTTGATCTTCTTGTCGATGACATGACGCGAAGCAAGCTCCCGGAAAACGTCTTCCAGGGAAATGCCCGCTTCCACCATCAAAACCATCACATGGTACGCAAGGTCCGCGATCTCATAGATCGTTTCCTTTTTGTCCTCCGCCTTCGCGGCGATGATGACCTCGGTACTCTCTTCGCCGATTTTTTTCAGAATTTTATCGAGTCCCTTGTCAAAAAGGTACGTCGTATACGACCCTTCCTTCGGATCCGTCTTCCGGCCGCGGAT
>CAMZDH010000162.1 GCA_947305345.1 uncultured Lachnospiraceae bacterium
GGACGTCCCTGCAGCCCTTCAGCGCGCTTAAGGCCACGGCCGTAAACGCATACGGCTGATTGGTCGCGCGGTTGAAGTCATGGTAATCGTTGACAATGCATTCCAGACCGCCGTAGATCACGCCCGCAGCCGGCTCTTCCTCGACGCCCTCAAAAAGGCCGCCGTTCACTGTCACCCTGACGTGTCCGTAGACCGGCGCGTCCGAAGCGTTCAGGCGGATCCTGCCGCCAAGATAATACCCTCTGTGGATCATCGTCTCGACGCTGCCGTAGACCGCGCCCGACGCGCTGCCGGTCGAGAAATGTAACCGCCCCGACGCGAGCCGGGCGCCGTAGACGATCGTCGACAGGACCGTTTCGACATTGCAGACATCCGTTTCCGGACACTTCGGCGGCGTGCCGAGTTTCGTCTCAATGCCGCCGAGGAACGCTTCCTTCACGTGGAACAGCGGGCCGACGCTCCGCGCTCCCGACGGGACGCCGAGGACGTTCGTGATCTTCGGGATCGAAGCGTTTCCCGTGCTTCCGAACGTGACGTTTCCCATGACCTGCCGGAGTTCAAACACCGCATGGAGCACACGGTTCCGGACTTCGGTCCCGACTGCGCCCGTTTCCATCGCAAAGCAGACGCCGCAGTTTTCATTCGACTCCGCTCCCGCGCGTTCCCGCGCGATCAGAAAACGCGCGAAATCGAGCGTATTGGAGACCGTTCCGGAAATGAACGACTCCTTCCGTCCGGCCATATAGACCGCGGCTTCGACGCCTTCCTTCGCCCTGACGTAGATCTTCGCGTCCTTCAAAACGTTCGTGACGGAGCCGTTCACCCGCGTACGTAAGGATCCGCCGCCGAACACGATCGAATTCTCTTCCGGCGTCTTGGCCGGCGGCGCGTAGATCTCGCCGCCGTTCATCGTAAACGACACGTTTCCGTTCACGGCGACGTCGTCCCCGAGCTCGGAAAAGCCGCCCCGGACGTGACCGCTGCTGATCACGAACGAAAGATCCGCGTCGATCGTCTGCTCTGCATTCTCCGTGCCGGAGAAGGTGCCGACGTAACGGCCCGTTTTCAGGACGCCGAGCGTCTCGATCTCGACCTCCGCACGCTTCACGGAAACTGGCGCGCTCATGAGCTTCGCGTCCGAAAGCACCGCGCCCTCTGAAATGACCACGCGGGAGACGTACCCTGGCGCCTTTTTCCGGCCGTTCGCGCCGCCTGCCGCGGCGATCTCTCCAAAGCCCGTCGTTTCGTCGTAAACGCCATGTAAAAAGATCACTTCGGAAACGCGTTCCGCTTCTTCCGGCGCATTGCATCGGTCGGACGCATGCGCGTAGACGTTCATTTTTCCGCCGGGCGCATCGCTCTTAAAGTCCACGTTGTCAAAGACAATGCGGTGCCCCTCCGCGTAGAAGGAAACGTCCGAGGGAGCCTCCAGCGTCACGTTTCGGAACGTGAGATCTCGGTCTGCCGAAAAGACGCCGTCTTCCGAAGCATTCAGCCGGACGGTTCCCTGCTTTTCTGTATCTTTCGGCATCGCCTTCTTCCTAAGGATCCCTTCGGTCATAATGTAGCGGTAGAGCTGTTCGCCCTGCTCCGCGTAATCCAGCGCGTCCGGATGACCGTGCGTCTGACGCCGGAGCGCCGCGCCGCCGTTCGCGTTGGAAGGGCATTCCGTGACATAAAGGTCCGTGTAGGCGGAAAGCGACGGATCCGTTTCGACGGCATCACGAAGGCCTCGGTACAGGACGTCGAGCCCTGCGCCGATCGACCAGACGATCGGCACGTCCTCGCCGTGCGCCTGCTTTAAGAAGAGAATGAACTTCCGCGCTTCATTGACCCAGATGTCCCTTAGTTCTTCCGTGCCCCGGTCGTTTCCGCTCAGCGAAACGACGATGAGATCGGGCTTCCGCTCCTTCGTGAAATCATAGGGGATGCCGAGCGCGCGGGTCCGGTAGCCGGAATACGGATAGAGGTCCTGCATCCGGACCTTCCCCTCGACCGGCTCCTGCGTATTCGTCATCCAGAGACCGATGCCGCCCTTCGCGACGACATTTAAGTCCGCGTTGAGGAGCTCCGCGGTCCGGAAGCATGCGGAGCGCGAAACGAAATGATTCAGCGATCCGCCGATCGTGCCGGGCCAGTACGGAAAATCCGCATGCGCGCCGCACTGGCTGGAAGCGCCGATGAAAACGACGTAAAGCGGTTTGTCCGGCGCCGGCCGGTCGACCGTGCCCTCGAACTGAATGCGGTCCATGCGCGTATAGTCTTCGACCGCGTATTCGATGATCGATTCCTTGAACACGCGGAGCGTATGCGGTCCCCGGGTCAGCGGTACCTTGACCTCGACGCCGTCGCCCTGCTCCGTCACGAACGAATACGCTTCCCTGTCGACGTGGACCGCCACGCGGCCCCTGAACTTGCCGTCCTTCCAGGAAGAGACCGTGAGCGTCAGCGTCGTATCGCAAAGCGCCGTGATCTCCGTCTCAAAGCCGGAGCTCGCGAAATCTGTTTCCAGATAGCCGTTTTCGTTCGGGATCGCGCGTCCCGTGAGTTTCAGATACCCCTTTGCCGCAAGTTCGTAAAGATCGAGTCCCGC
>CAMZDH010000163.1 GCA_947305345.1 uncultured Lachnospiraceae bacterium
TCGGCAGAGTCAGTTTGCTCTTGCCTTCGACCGTCACGATTCCGGCGTTGACCGAAACTTTGACACCGGCGGGGATAGCCACCGGTTTTTTACCGATTCGAGACATAGTTTTTTCCTACCCGTTAACTACCAGACATAGCAGAGGACCTCTCCGCCGACGTTCTCTTTCGCCGCCTGCGCGCCGCCGAGAATACCGTTCGGGGTGGAGAGGATCACCGTGCCGAGGCCGTTGCGGACGCGCGGGATCGAGCCCGCGCCGCAGTAGACGCGGCGGCTCGGCTTGCTGATCCGTTCGAGGCCTTCGATGACCGGCTTTCCGTTGCAGTACTTGAGTTCGACCTGAAGCGTCTTCTTGACGCCGTCTTCCTCAACCGAAAAATCCTTGATGTAACCTTCCTGCTTCAGCACCGCGGCGATTGCGGCCTTTTCGCGGGAACCGGGGATCGCCACCTTCGGCAGCCCGGCGGAACCGGCGTTGCGGACGCGGGTCAGCATATCGGCGATCGGATCTTGCATACTCATGATGATCTCCTTTCTACCAGCTGGCCTTGGTGACACCGGGGATCTGCCCCTTGGACGCGAGTTCGCGGAAGCAGATACGGCAGAGCTGGAACTTGCCGATGTAGGCGCGGGCGCGGCCGCAGGCCTTGCAGCGGGTGTAGTTCCGGACCTTGAACTTGCTGCCGCGAAGAGATTTAGCGATCAAACTGGTCTTTGCCATTTTTCCTTGTCCTCTCTTCTTATTCCGCGAACGGAAGTTCCAGCATTTTCAGGAGTTCGTAGGCGTCCGCGTCGTTCGCGGCGGTGGTGACCATGGTGATGTTCAGCCCCAGCGGGTACTTCATCTTGTCCTGGTCGATCTCCGCGAAGACCGCGATGTCCGGCACGCCCACATTGTAGTTGCCGGCGCCGTCGAAGCCCTTCTTGGAAATGCCGCGGAAGTCGCGCACGCGCGGCAGGGCGTTGTGCACGTAGCGGTCGAGGAACTCGTACATCCGATGGCCGCGAAGCGTGACCATGACGCCGATGTTCATGCCGGCGCGGAGTTTGAAGTTCGCAACGTTCTTGCGCGCTTTGGTGATGACCGCGTGCTGACCGGTGATCTGACCGATCAGGTTCTGCGCCTCGGTGAACGCGTCGCGCTCGCAGTCGCTCCGCATGCCGCTGGACAGCACGATCTTTTCCAGCTTCGGGATCTGCATGACGTTCTTGCAGCCGAGTTTCGCCTGCAAGGCCGGGCGGATCTCCTCCTAGTATTTCTGCATCATATCAGGCATTTTGCACTACTCCGTCTTTTTCTCTTCGGCCGGTTCCCGATAGGCGACCACGTTCGACACATGGACGGAAACCGAGCGGTCGACGATCCCGCCGTTCGGGTTCGCCTGACTCTTTTTCAGCGTCCGCTTGCCGGTCTGACGGTTCTGATTGTCGGTGAACTGGAGGACCACGCGGTCCTTCTTGGGCAGGATCGCGCTGATGACGGCCACGCCGCCCTTCCACTTACCGGAATTGACGTAGACTTTGTCGCCCTTCTTCACATGATAGGTATTCATTACAGCACCTCCGGCGCAAGGGAAATGATCTTCATGAAGTCCTTTTCCCGCAGTTCGCGCGCCACGGGCCCGAAGATACGGGTGCCGATCGGGTTCTTGTCCTTGTCGATCAGCACGGCCGCGTTGCGGTCGAAACGGAGGTAGGAGCCGTCGGCGCGGCGGATCTTCGCCACCGTGCGGACGACCACGCAGCGGACCACCTGGCCCTTCTTGACCGAGCTGCCGGGGATCGCTTCCTCGACCGCCGCGGTCAGAATGTCGCCGACGCGCGCGATCTTCCGGCCCTGGCCGAGGATCGTCACCGCGAGCAGCGATTTGGCACCGGAGTTGTCCGCAACATCAAGAATGGATTGCATCTGGATCATTTGACAGATCTCCCGGTGTTATTCGGCGGCACGGCTGATGATCTCGATCAGCCGCCAGCATTTGTTTTTGCTCAACGGGCGGGTCTCGGCGATCCGGACGGTGTCGCCGATCTTCGCTTCGTTCTTTTCGTCGTGAGCGGTGAATTTCTTGGAGACCTTCACCACCTTCTTGTAAAGCGGGTGCGTGGTGCGCCGTTCGACCCGGACCACGATGGTCTTGTCCTGCACGTCGCTGGTGACGACGCCGACGCGTTCCTTGCGATGCCCGCGATTTTCGGTAATTTCAGACATCTTTTACCTCTTTACTTTGCGGCCCGGGCACTCTGCTCGGTATAGAGCCGGGCGATGTCCCGGCGGACTTTCCGCACCTGCGCGGATTTTTCCAGCTGACCGGTCTTGGACTGGATCTTGAGATTCAGCTTTTCACGCAGCAGTTCCTGCAGCTTGCTCGCAATGTCCGCATCGGTCATTTCACGAATTTCTTTGGCTTTCATTTGCTATCCTTCCCGCGACAGGAATTTGCAACGCAGACACAGCTTGTTGGCCGCGCGGCTCATCGCCTCGCGCGCCACCGCTTCGCTGCAACCGGCCACCTCGAAGAGGATGCGGCCCGGGGTCACCGGAGCGTTCCAGCCCTCAACAGCGCCCTTGCCCTTGCCCATACGGACTT
>CAMZDH010000164.1 GCA_947305345.1 uncultured Lachnospiraceae bacterium
GCCTTCTTTGTTCGAGATGTACTGAACGACCGCCGCGTCGACGTCGCCCGAACGGGTGCCCATGATCAGGCCTTCGAGCGGGGTCAGACCCATGGAAGTGTCCACGCACACGCCGCCGATCGAGGCCGATACGGAAGCGCCGTTGCCGAGGTGGCAGACGATGACCTTGCCCTTTTTCTTGTCCAGTCCGAGGAACTTGATCGCTTCCTTGGAGACGTAGGCGTGGGAGGTGCCGTGGAAACCGTAGCGGCGGACGCCGTATTCCTTAAAGTATTTTTCGGGGATCGCGTAGCGGTACGCCTTCGGCTCCATGCCCATGCCGAACGACGTATCGAAGACCGCGACGTTGACCTTGCCCGGCATGGCCTTCTCGCAGGCCTCGATGCCGATCAGGTTCGCCGGATTGTGCAGCGGCCCAGGTCGAAGCATTCACGGATGACGTCCTTCACGTGCTGGTCAACGATGCAGCTCTTCGTCAGCGTCGGGCCGCCGTGCAGCACGCGATGGCCGATCGCGCCGATCTCGTCCGGCGAGGAAATGACGCCGTGGACTGGATCGGAAAGCGCTTCCAGCACGAGCTCGACCGCGCGGCCGTGATCCGGCATCGGGGTCTCGATTTCGTACTTCTCCTTGCCCGTCGGCTTGTGCGTGAGCTTCGATCCGTCAATGCCGATCCGCTCCGCCAGGCCCTTCGCAAGCACGCTCTCATCGTTCATGTCGATGAGCTGGTACTTCAGTGACGAACTGCCGCAATTCATTACGAGAATCTTCATACCTGTAAACTCCTTTATCATCAACTATTTTTGTGCTACATAAAAAAAGCCCAAATCAGAGGAATAGTAGCATATCTGTGGGGTAAAATCAAGACGTTGAGGGCGGGGTTGGTATGCTTTTTCGATCTTCGTCTTTCGCATTCGGGGCATCACTCAAGGCTCGGATTTAGCTCCATGCCCCGCTCCGCCGACCCGGTTTAGCGTTTTTCTCATTCTTCCCGAAAACGCTAATGCTTTTTCTCATTTTTTCAGCGTTTTCTGGTCGTTCATCATTTTACGCTAACGCCGGAAGATCAAATCGTTAGCGCAAATCAGAATCTTCCCTGAAACGCTAAAAAACGGCCGATTTTCATTAGCGCAATTCAGGGTTTTCCTGATTACGCTAATGGATGTGGACAAAAAAGATAAAAAATGGGATCCGGAGCGCCAAGGCTTTGAGATTGATCGGCAATTTAACAAAATTTCCTTATCGATTCTGGAATAATTAATAGGAATTGTGAGTTGACTGAGCGTTATAATCCTCTTCCGGGGTTCGAAGCCGGGTCTTCCCGCCTGCCCTCACTCTATGTTCGGATGCAGTTCCATTTCGAGCTGCACGGAGTACTTGAACTCTTCCCATTTGAAGGGGTTCGCGACGTAGAAATAGGGGCAGGCCTTGCCGTGGATGCCGGCGGATGGCTGGTTCGTCGCGTCGTAATGCCGCATCAATGCGGATACGTCGAGATGGTATTTTTGCAGGAGCCAGGCCGTCAGCTTGACCAATGCGCAGTAGGTGTCCGACGTGAACTCGCCCGTGTCGTCCGGATGGCAGTTCTCGATGCTGATCGAATCGTAGTTGTGGTTGATCGCGCCGCGGTCGACGTATTCCTTGGCGATGCCCTGCGCGTAAGCGACTTCATTGAGCGGGATGCATTGGATGATCTCGCCGTAGATCCCGACGATGAAATGCGAACTCACCTTGCGTCCGTCGTTGTTCGCCTGGAAATAATCGCGGTTGTCCTTCGGGGACGAGCCCTTGTTGCCGACGTAATGAATGACGATGTGCTTGATCTCGCCGATCTGAGTGCCGGGCCGCGCGTCCGCGCCGGGGAGCAAAAGGTCCTGCGTGATCCAGGACGGCATCGTGATGCCGCTCTGCACCGGGATCGAAAGACCTGGCACCAGTTCCCGGTTCGGGTAATAAACTGCGGCCGGCTGCGTCGCCGGAGGCGGCGCTTCCGTCGTAGGAGCTTCGGTCGTTGGTGCTTCCGTGGTTGGTTCTTCTGTTGTGGGTGCTTCGGTCGTCGGTGTTTCCGTTGTGGGACCTTCGGTCGTCGGGGCTTCGGCGGTGGATTCCACGGAAGATTCCTGAAGCTTATTCTCAGCCGACGCTTTCTGCTGCATCCACCGGTTCACGAAAAGGACGGCTGCGGCGCTGAGGACGAGAAATACGGCGATGACAACGATGTCCCGCCGTATGGTCTTCTTTTTCTCCGCGGCCTGCTTCCGCTTCCGCTCGCCCCGCGTCATCTTCGGCGCGCCGGCAGCGACTCCCTCTTCTACGGGATCTTCAGGTTTCGCGGTCTCTTTCTTCCCCATTTCCGCCATCTTCCTCAACAGAAAAACATATTGCCATTTACGGTCATATAAGGTAAAATATATCAAACTGTGAGCACGGGGGTGCTCACGGTTTTATGCGCAATATTGTATTTTATTTTGATGGAAATGTAAAGCGGTTTTAAAGCGAAGGAAAACGGGCATGAAAGAGAAGATCCTGAATTCCGGATGGGTCAAGAAGCTCTCGGAGACCAAAC
>CAMZDH010000165.1 GCA_947305345.1 uncultured Lachnospiraceae bacterium
ACAGCTCGCTGTCCTTCCAGTTTTCCCGGACCTTCACCCAGAGCTTCAGGTTCACGTGCGCCTCCAGCAGTTTTTCCGCGTCGAGACGCGCTTCGGTCCAGATCTTCTTGAGCATGGCGCCCTTTTTGCCGATGATGATGCCCTTGTGGGACTCTTTTTCGCAGATGATCGAAGCCTCGATGTCCCAGCGGTTCTTACCCGGCTTCATCGATTCGATCGTGACCGCGATGCCGTGCGGCACCTCTTCCGAGAGGAGCCGGAGCGCCTTTTCCCGGACGATCTCCGCGACGATCTGCCGGACCGGCTGGTCGGTGACCGTGTCCTCGTCGTAATAATTCGGTCCCTCGGGCAAAAGCTCGAACACCGCGTCCATCACGGCTTTCACGCGCTTGTTCCGGAGCGCGGAGATCCGGATCACCTTGTAAAAATCAAAAGCACCCCGGTACAGCTTTTCCGTCTCTTCGATCTCGCTTTCTTCGGCGCGGTCGATTTTGTTGATGATGAGGATCACCGGCTTTTTCGCCGCCTTCATGTGTTCGACGATCGCCTGTCTCCGCCTTGTGGATGCCCGGCGTATCGAGAAAGATCACCTGCCCCCGGTCGTCGGTGTAGACCGTCTGAATGCGGTTTCGCGTCGTCTGGGGTTTGTTCGCGGTGATCGCGATCTTCTGTCCGATCAGGTGGTTCATCAGCGTGGACTTGCCGACGTTCGGCCGCCCTAAGATCGTGACGTAGCCGGATTGATGCTTCATGCGCGTTCTCCCTGCAGCGTCGAGACGTTCGTGAACAGCGCTTCATTTTCCGCGACCTTCGTCTCGCCGCCGACCGTGCAGTACGCGTCTTCGGAAAGCACCTTTTCGATCGGATCCGCAAGCGCGTGCAGGTCTTCCGGGGTGCAATGAAGCACTTCCCTTCTCGTTAAGCGCCGCATTTCATCGGTCGTTCCCTGCTCGTAGAGCGTCGTCGCGGTCTCGCCCTCCATAGACGGCTGCATCGGCATGTCCATGGCTCCGAACGTGCCGAGAATGTATTTCGTCATGTCGCGCGGGCCGATCTCCAGACCGCGGACGTACGCGGGGATGCCGCGGTAGATCTCAAGCGTCTCCTTTAAGTTCGGGTCGCGGAAGGACGTGAAGACGACGTCGCCGTTCTTTAAGAACTGCGAGCCGCACCCGTACGCGCCGCCCTTGACGCGAAGGTTCATCCAGAGGTAGTCAAAGCCTAAGATCGTCCGGAGCACGAGGTACGCGCCCGTATAGCCGTAGCCGTATTTCTTGAAGTTCCCGCCGATCGCGGTATACTGCACCATCGAAGAGGTCTTGAACCCCTCGTTCTTCTTTTCAAACGCGAAGGTCCTGTCCGCGTCCGGCGCTTTGCAAGACGGCAGCGCGTTTAAGAGCGCTTCCGCCGCGGGTTTGAATGCGTCGAGTCCTGAACGGCTCCCGGTAAAGCTGACGAGCACGTTGTCCTTCGTGAAGATCCTTGCCGCGACTTCCTGCAGTTTTTCGACCGTCCGGTCCGCATTTTCCTCATACTGCTTTTCGAGCCTGTCTAAGAAGCGGAAGTAGTTGAGGCCTCCCAGGGCTTCGTCCTCCGCGGCCTTCGCGGTCGAATAGGACAATACCCGGCGGGAAGCGGTCGAATCCCCTCTTGCGACAAGGCTTTCCTGCAGCCCCGAACGGAGTTCCCCGAGGACCTCCCGGACACGGTTTTTGTCGGAGAATACGGTCTCGGTCAGGATCTCCCGGAGAAGCGCGATTGCGTCAACCGTGTCCGCTTCGAGAAAGCGCGCCGTCACGTTCATGCGCTCGACGAGCGGCAACTTGTCGTCCTCCGGCGCAAGCGTCATCGCCGCAAAGCCGATGCCGCCGGTCTTTAAGCTGATCTCGTCGGACAGTTCGCCGTAGGTATGAGATCTCGTGCTGAGGAGCGTGTAGAGATTCTTTAAGAAGCCCGCGTACTCGAGGTCTTCAAGCGGCACCTTCGACAAAGAGAAGCGGAAGCCCGCGTAGCCGATGCCGTTCGTCGGGATCTCGTGGAACAGGAGTTTTTCGCCGGCGAGCGTCATCTCTTCCGTCTTGAATTCCTTCGGCGCTTCCTCGACGTCCTCCAGCGCGAGAAGCGGGATCGACTGAATGGCCTCTTCAGAGTCCGGCGCTTCCTGATAGGCCTTCAGCGCCTTCGTGTCCTCGACCAGCGCTTCGATCTCCTCTTTGGAAAGCGACGCCTTATAGGCCGCGAGTTTTTCCCGGATCTTCCCGTCGTTTTCTTCCGCGATGCCGCTCTTTGCTTTCATGAGGATCGCGGTACCGTGCGGATTCTCAAGGAGTTCCTTCTCGACGAGCTTTTCAAAATAATCCGTCTCGACGAGGGTCTTCAGTTTCCGGAAGCTCTCGTCGTACTGCAGGTGGATCAGCGCCTTCGTTTCGTCGTGCAGCCAGGTGTCCATCATGCCGAAGCAATAGACGAGGCCCCGCGGCATCCGGCCGAAATCCGCTTCCCGTAAGGAAAACTCAATGTTGTGAATGCCGGCGTAAAGCGTTTTCTTCGGAATGCCGTCC
>CAMZDH010000166.1 GCA_947305345.1 uncultured Lachnospiraceae bacterium
GTGCCTCCTTCAGGATCTTCCGGAGGATCCGGTCGAGACGCTGCCCTTCCTGATTTTTATCGAGCACGACTTCGATCATTGCGTCCTTATATGAAGATGGCCCTTCAGACCCCTGCTGAAGTTACAGGATCTCCTGCAGCAGTTCTTCCGCTTTCGCAAGGGCCGCGGGGATGCCGGAAGGATCCTTGCCGCCGGCCTGCGCCGAATTCGGCCGTCCGCCGCCGCCGACGAGCGGCGCGATCGCCTTGATGAGGTTGCCGGCATGCACGCCCTTCTGGACCGCATTATCGGACGCGGAAACCATGAGCGACACCTTGCCGTCCTTCGAGGAGACAAGCACGACAACACCGTCTCCAATCTGATCCCGGACCGAATCCGATACCGTGCGAAGCTCGTTCATGTCCGCGTTCTCGACGTTCGTGACGAGCACCTTGAGACCGTTCAGTTCCTTTAGATTGCTTAATAGCCCCTTTGCAGCCTTGCCGGCGATTTCGGCCTTCATTTTTTCGACTTCCGCCTGAGACGCCTTGAGTTCCGCCGTCATTGACTGGATCCGCTCGCGGAGCTGCATCGGCGACGTCTTCAGCGTCTGCGCTGCCGCCTTGAATTCGGCTTCGAGCGCGGCATAATAGTCGAGAACGCGCTGCCCGGTCAGGGCTTCGATCCTGCGGACGCCGGCGGAAATGCCGCTTTCCGAAAGGATCTTGAACGTGCCGATCTCGCTCGTGTTCTTCACGTGCGTGCCGCCGCAGAGTTCCGTGCTGAAATCGCCCATCGAGACGACACGGACCTCGTCGCCGTATTTTTCACCGAAGAGCGCCATCGCGCCGGACTTCTTCGCTTCCTCGAGCGACATGATCTTCGTCTCCACCGGGAGCGCCGCACGGATCTTTTCGTTCACAAGGTCTTCGATCTTCTTGAGATCCGCTTCGGAGATCGCCTGGAAATGGCTGAAGTCAAAGCGGAGGCGTTCCGCGTTGTTAAGAGACCCTTTCTGCTCGACATGGCTGCCGAGGACCGTCCGGAGCGCCTTCTGAAGCAGGTGCGTCGCCGAATGGTTTTCGCAAGTGTTCAGACGGTTTTCAGCGTCGACAGACAAGGTCAGATAGTCGCCTTTTCCAATGTATCCGCTTGAAACGACGCCAAGATGCGCGATCTTGCCGCCCTGAAGATGCACGGCTTCCTTCACTTCAAAGGTTCCGTGCGGGCCGCATATCACGCCGCGGTCCGATTCCTGACCGCCCATCGTCGCGTAGAAGCAGGTCTCGGGAACGATCACGGCCCCGGTCGAGCCCTCTTCCAGCGCATCCGTGAAAGCGCCGTAATCTTTGGCGTCCTCCAGCGATCTTTCGATGAGCACGACGGCCTCCGACCGGTTCTCCAGCCGGTCGTAACCGACGAATGACGTCGAAAGCGAAGCGTCGATCTCGTCGAAGACCGTCGCTTCCTTCCCCATGTAGTTCGAGGTCTTACGCGCGCCTCTTGCCATCTCCTTCTGCGCCTTCATCGCTTCGTCGAATCCGGCTTCGTCCAATGTATAGCCGTTCTCCCCGAGGATCTCTTCCGTGAGGTCCCGCGGGAAGCCGTAGGTGTCGTAGAGCCGGAACGCGTCGGTTCCGGAAAGGACCGTCCGGCCTTCCGTTTTCAGCGTTTCCATTTCATCTGAAAGGAGGGAAAGCCCGGTATCGATTGTCCGGTTGAATTTGTTCTCTTCCTCGGAGATCGTCGAGAGGATCATTGCCTCTTTTTCCTCGAGTTCGGGATACCCGTCCTTCGAAGTCTCGATGACGGTCTTCGCAAGGTCCGTGAGGAATGTGCCCTTGACGCCGAGGAGCCGCCCGTGCCGCGCTGCCCTCCGAAGAAGCCTTCTTAAGACGTAGCCGCGGCCGACGTTCGAAGGCATGATGCCGTCGGAAAGCATGAAGGTCACGGAACGAATGTGGTCCGTGATGATTCGGATCGAAACGTCCTTCACCGGATCTGTCTTGTATTTTACGCCGGTAATGTCGCCGACGTGCGCGGTCAGGGCCGCGAGCGTGTCGACGTCAAACAGCGAGTCGACGTCCTGCACCGCGACCGCGAGGCGCTCTAAGCCCATGCCGGTATCGATGTTCTTCTGGACGAGATCGGTGTAATGTCCTTTTCCGTCGCTGTTGAACTGTGAAAAGACGACGTTCCAGACCTCCATGTAACGGTCGCAGTCGCAGCCGACCGTGCAGGTAGGTTTGCCGCAGCCGTAATAGATCTCGGAGCAGGGGCCGCAGGGACCCGTGCCGTGCTCCCAGAAGTTGTCTTCCTTGCCGAACCGGAAAATGCGGTCTTTCGCGATCCCCATCTCTTCGTGCCAGATGCGGAACGCCTCCTCGTCGTCGACGTAGATCGAGGGATAGAGGCGGTTTTCGTCAAGACCGACTTCCTTCGTCAGGAATTCCCATGCAAAATGGATCGCCTCGGTCTTGAAATAATCGCCGAACGAAAAATTCCCGAGCATTTCGAAGAACGTGCCGTGACGGGAGGTCTTGCCGATGTTCTCAATGTCG